>CAZRMA010000052.1:0-14115 GCA_964600655.1 uncultured Ignavibacteriaceae bacterium | reverse complement strand
CTTTAAGTGGATTGCTTAAATTTGTACCTGCAGCCAAAATATATAAATAGAGAGCTTCTGTATAACCATACCAACCAAAGTCTCCAAGTCCTTCTTCAGGTTTGTAACCCATTGCTATCAAATTTTCATGACCTTCATGTTTTGATTTTTGAATGATTGTCCAATCCCAATCAACTCGGTTGATTAATGAATCTGCAATTTCTCTTATTTGTTTTTCTTCATAATTATCTTTGTTATAATACTGAGCAGCAAATCCGATTCCTGCAAGAAGCCATGCTGTATCGATTGTTGAAAGTTCGCTATTCCATTCACGCTTGCCTGTTTCCATATTCAAAAAATGATAATAAAATCCTTTATAACCGGTGGCATCCTTATTTGCACTTTGTTCGGAGTGAATTAGAAAGTTTAAAAGATTTAAAGTTAACTCACGCGCTTTATCTCTTGTTATCCAATTATGTTCTGCCCCAATTGCCCACGCCATAACTCCCCAACCTGTTGCTGAAATCGAAGCAACAGACCAATCTTGTGTGCGATCCCTTACTAAGCCATTTTTATGATTTGTTTCATCAATAAAATATCGGAACGTTCTGTATTGAACACTATCTAAGAAAGTCGAATCTTCTCTGGTCAATTGAGGATTTATTTTATTATGGTTTTTACTGCCGGAATCTGAATTACAGTTCAAAAAGAATAAAACCAGAAAAAGTAAAATAACAAAATGATTTTTTTTCATATAGGATTATTCATAACCATTAATTTAAAATTATTAAGTACTTATTTTTGAAGAACCATTTTCCCGGATAACAATTTATTTGCTGTCTTTATCATATATAAATATATACCCGAATTTACTACATCGCCAAGATTATTTTTGCCATCCCAAATAACATCATGTTTACCCGATTTTAGATCGCCATTAAACAAGGTTTTAATTTGCCTACCTAAAATGTCATATATTACTATTGAAACTAATTGAGAATTAGAGGTCGAAAATTCAATTGTAGTAGACGGATTAAACGGATTAGGATAATTACCAATTAATTTATGGGTCTTTGCATTATCAGCTTGAACATCGTTCACACCGGTTGATGTTGAATCCGGGACAAAGCCAATTGCATCCAGCATAGGTTGGATTTCAGGATTTGCCATGAAATTTTTCCAAAGTAATTGCGATCTGTAATTTTCTATCATATCTATAATAGGCCCTTCATCAATTGCTAAGTAGCTGCTGGCATACCAATTCTGCTTTATATTAAAAGCATCTGTAAAACCATAAGTTCCCCAAATCTTATCGCCATACACATAATAAAAACTTCTCAAAGCATTCATTGATTGTTCTGGCGTATAAGGAATAGAAGAAAGTGCCGCTGTTGGAGAGATGGTTCCGTCATCATTATTAGGTTCGTGTGCCGCATAGCCTGATGGATCATCACTTGCTGTTAAGCCCCAAGTATCAGCACTATAACCTGGAAAGTTTTTAGGATTAACTGCGCAGTAAGCTTGATTAATAAGCGTATGATTTCTATTATTTATAAAATAATTTGTGTATGCATCTTTTTTAAATCGCGGATCAAATCCAATAAATGAATAATGCGCAAAGAAAAGAGGACCACCGTAATCCCAACCGACATATAATGGAATTCCATAAAATGATTTACCATTAACATAATTTGGGCTGCTTGCCCAGCCTAAATGATACAACGAAGCAGGTATTGGATGAGTTGGAGATGCAATTGCAAGCAGATAAGTAATCATGGTTTCATTAGGTCCCTGCAATTTAAAATTTATATCCCAATTATAATTTGGCGACCAATGCCAATAGAGAAAATTACCATTATCTTTTCTATACCAATCCCACTCAACGCTTTCCCAGATGGAAGTAATTAGATTCCTAATTTTCTGTTCATCTGAATTATCCTGATTGAAATACTGCCGCGCAGTTAAGAGGCCTTCAATTAAAAATGCAGTTTCCACCAGATCACCGCCGTCATCTTTCTGACCAAATGGGATTACTTTTCCTGTAGTACCATTTAACCAGTGAGAAAAAGCTCCATGAAATCTATCAGCTTTAGTTGAAAGAAAATTTAAAATTGTCAGCATCCTTACAACACCTTGATCCCTTGTAATAAAGCCTCTTTTGATTCCAACAATAAAAGCCATAACACCAAAACCTGATCCTCCCGAGGTAACAGTTTCACCTGATCCCAATCTATCACGAGCTAATCCGGAAACAGGATGAGCATAATCCCAAAAATATTTAAACGTTGCTCGCTGCACCATGTCAAGCAATACGCTATCTGAGGCCGTAGTTGTTGACGCCGTAACCGCATCACTTAACCCAGATTCATTTCCGCTTGAGTCATAAGCAGAAATTTTATAGCTGAAAGTTTGAGGAGGAATACCTGTATAATCAATATAGCTTGTGTCAGAATTTTGTTTAAAGCCAATTACTTCATAGCCGCTGCCGTCCGAGCGGTAAATTCTATATCCCGCAAGATCTTTTTCAATATTTGGATTCCATTTTAGATTTATTGAAGTGTGAGAACCTGAGGCAGACAAACCTTCGGGAATTGCCGGTGCTGTTGTGTCAGTGTCTCCGATGGAAATCATTCTTATTTCATCTAAATAAATCAAATGGAGACTGCCGTCAGAAAAGCCTTGACCGAAATAAATTGTTTTAATTTTTGTTAAATCAGTATTTCCCGGGTCTCCAATAAATACGGAAATGGGAATAGAAATTTTTTCCCATTTATCTTTTTCAATTTTCGTAATGAAATTTGATAAACTCTGTTTCGGTGTTTTATTATTTTGTGTGTCTTCTAAATAAATTGAAATCAGTGCTGAAGAATCAATTTCATTTCCTGTATAAACTTCGAACGTAATTGAATCTTTTTTAGTAACATCGTGCGCTATCCAGCCTTGTTCTGCAACTGCTATTCCCCAATCACCGCCCGAAATAGATTTCCACATTAATCTTAAACCATTCACTCCCGAATATTTATAATTAACATCTCCAGGAAATTTGGTCCCATTTACCATAATAACTGTGCTGCCATTTTGATTAAATCCAAAACTTGGATCATAATAAGTATTGTTGGGGCTATCATCAAAGAAAACATAATCCTGAGTGTAGCCTAAAAAAGGCAATAAGGTTAATATGATTAGTAAAAATTTCATTATTTACTTTCAAGTTATAGATGTTCAATATTATTATGCACAAAGAATTTTATAAATTTCTTCATACTTTTTATTGAACTAAATTATTTTTCCGATTTAAATATTCTTTATACCAATCAGAAAATAAAGGCGAATATGGGAATGCCATCATCCGACCGCCAAAACCAATTAATCTAATTGTAACAGTATTCATTTTAAGTATTGGAACAGATTTAAAAACTTCTTGATTTATTTTAATTCCATATTCTAAAGCAAGGTTAGCAACATAATCTTTGATTTTTCTTGCAAATTTAATTTTCCTAATAGTTGATATAATATCATCTTTATTTTTCACAAAAGAAGTATCTTGAGGAGTATCTGATTTTCTAATATCAATAAGTTTAATTAAAGCATATCCCTGAGAAACTTTTACAGGACCATAAACTTCTCCTACTTTAATTTTCTCTGCAATCTCACCAATTTCTCCTAATTTATTAATTGGCAGGTAACCTAATTGTCCGCCTCTTTGTTTAATTGAATCAACAATACAATATTGTTCTGCTGCTTCATTAAATGAAGTGCCATTATTAATCTTATTCAAAATTGAAGATATTGTATCAAGATCATTTACAATTATTTCTTCTAAATCAATCTCCTCCGGCTTAAAAATATCATTAAAATTTTTTGTGAAGAATTCATACGCCTCGTGATCGCTAATGGAAATCGAATCATAGATTTCTCTTTGCAGTTTTTGAGATAGGTAATAGCTTTCCCAAATCTTCATATCTGAATTTACATCGCTGTTATTTTCGATTTCTTTTTTAAATCCTTCGCGGACTAGCAATTCACTTTGGATATAATTCTTAACAATAGCACTAAGAGTAGGCGCGAAATTATTAATGTTTGTTGAATCTATTTTTATATCAAGAAATTTAAGGTGCTCTAAAAATTGTTCTGTAGTTTCAGGATTAGTTTTAAATTTTACAAATGATGATTTCAATTCGGAATTTGTTAAAGAGCTTTCAATCTTATCAATATCATCTGAAATTAAATTAAAAAATTCGGAAGAAGCATTTTTATTTAAGCTATTATTTTTTGTTATAAGATATTTTTCTGTTTCATCTACTATTCGCCTAAATAGATGCCTATCAACATCAATATGGAGCTTGTGCAAAAAATTAAAAAGATAATCATTTTCAAGTTTTTCAGCCTGCAGATTTTTGATTATTTTTTTTAACTTAATTGTATTTTCAGGTGTATTAAAGTAAGGTTGTTTAAATTTATCGTATAATTTAAAAATGTACCATCTGCCGCCAGTATAAATTGGAGAAGTAAATTGATTGACATTTAAATTGTATAATGAATCTTCCACATAACTGTCCAAATCTCCATAAACAACTCTTCCTAAAGTTTTTTGCTCTCCTGCTTCAGGACGATTTTGAAGCAATGAATCCAATGACGCTCCATTTTTAAGTTCAGCATATAATTTTATAATTTCATTTTTTTTGTATGAGTACAAATACTTAACTAAAAGAACTTCTGATGAACGCTGAATTGCTTCAGACATTAGTGCTGGATTAACTTCAATTTTATTTTTAACTTCTTTTTTATACAGTGCATCCTTGACAAAAAGTTTTTGTAAATAATTTAGCTGCTCTTTTACATCTGAAGCAGTATCAAGTTTTAATGATTTTGCTTTTTGTGCTAATAATTTTTCAGCGATTAACGTGTAAAGGAATTCTTTTTTAACAAGAGTTGTGTTAAGTGATTGGACTGATCGAGGGTGCGGACTAAATTCATATCTGTCTTTGAATTCTTCAGCAGTGATTTTATAACTTCCCACAGCGGCTACATTGCGGTTATCTTTGGTTTCCTGCTGAGCTAAAGAGTTAAAACCGAAAACTAAAAGTAAGGATAATAAAAACGATAACTTCATTTAAAAATTATTTCTGTTTATAAAAACAAAATGCCAGCACCAAACGAATCTCATTAGCCTTTTTTTAGAATCCAATACTAACTGTAAACCGATTTACTTTCAAAAGCAATCCGTAATCTGACCAGGCATAGTCGAACCTAAGATTATATTGATCAGCAAGATTAACTTTTACACCTGCGCCTAACACCAGCCCGCCTTCGGAATCAGTTAGAAATAAATCTCGATAACCGCCTCGCAAAATAAAATTACTCATGATAACCCATTCTGCTCCGAGTTCAACGCTTTCATTATTATCATTCGGATGAAGAGCATCTGCTGAAAATAGTATCATGTTTGCATCATTAAATTTTAGGGGATATGAAAGACCAACCCGGAAAGTTGTCGGTAAAGGATACGAGTCTGTTCTTAATTCACCAGGTAATTGATCATTCCCACCATGCTTTGTGGGATCCATATTGTAATCAATATAAAGATCTCTACCATTATAAGAAGCTCTTGGACCAAAATTTAAAAGACTAGCTCCAATTGTTAATCCTCCATCTTCAACTTGATATTGTACTCCTAAACTAATTCCAAAATTATTCAAACCACTGTGCCAAATGGTTTCTTGTATGTAATTAGCAAGCACACCCACTGATACTCTATCGGTAAGCATTAAACTGTAGCCAACCCCTAATGCAAAATCATTCGCATTATAATATTCACCTGTTCCTAACGGCTGATCGACGGTTCTTACAGCAATATCACCTGAATTAAGTGATGTAGCCTGCAATGAAATTGTTCCTAAGTTCTGAACATATAATGATAACGCCGCATAATTGTAAGTAATATCTGCGATCCAATTTGTATGAGTAAATTGTACATCGGAATTTTTTAATCTGCCTGCGCTTGCCGGGTTATAATATAAAGAAGAGGCCTCTCCGAAAAGAGAAGCTCCGGCATTGCCCATAGCTGCAACGCGAGCACTGGGTTCAATTTTTAAAAACTGGCCAATAGTTGTTGCAACCTTGCTTTGTGCAAGATTTAATTCAACTGCAAACAGCAGCATTATATTTAGCAATATAAAAAATCTTTTTATAAAACTTTTTTTGAAATTCATAATTCCACCGTCATTATTTAATTACGGCAAATTTGCCAATATATGAGCCTACACTAGAAGCATCAACGTGAAAGATGTATAAACCAGGGGCTATTTCTAAATTATCTTTTGATCGCAAATCCCATGGTTCAAATCCTTGAAGATTATCATGATCAATTTCTTTAACTAGTTCACCGGTAACAGTGTAAACTCTAATTTTACAAATTTGAGGAAGTCCTCTAAATTCGATTCGTCTTTCCCCACGCCCTGAAACTGCATATCTTTGGGGTTCAAAGCTTGCTGCCCCAACATAAGGATTAGGGACAACGTATGGTTCTTTGAATTCATTCTTTGCCGCATCATTATTAATTTTTTGAGCAATCGTGTTAAATATGAATACGTCTGAACTTGAATACGGAACATTTATATTAAGATAATAAATATCACCGCTTGTAGGAGGTGTAATTGAACCGGTAATTGAATCTGAATTTACATCTAATCTCCATGTAGGTTTAAAGCTTGTAGGTGCCTGTTTTGTAGCTGTTAATATCTCGATATAATCGTTTGGAGATGATAAAGTTCCGCTTTTATCAACGTCCCTAATACGAACTTTTAATTTGATATCTCCATTTAGATCCTTCGCAACAACTTTAAATTTAATTGGCTCGGAAGGCTGGCCAATACCTGCTATAGATGTATCTAATGGCTGATCACTAAATATTATTTGAATATTATCCGGATACCCAGGCCTTCTTAAATTAATTGGTAATGAAGTTGCATAGCGGGGAGTCAATACTAAATTTGTAGTACTGCCGCCTGCAAATCCTGATGTAAGTGAATCGATGCTAACTTCTTTATCTGTGAATATAATAGGTAATATACCATCGGCAGTTGGGCCAGTTCCTTGTCCTTCAAGATCTAATCCCAAATTAAAAATAGTATCTTGCGCAGTTTCATCCACAACGGAATAATACTTAGCTCTTACTGTATCAGTTGGATTTGAAAAAATAATTTTATAAGAATGATTATCCGGAACCAAGGAGGAATTTTTAACAACTAGGTTTATGTCGCCTTTTCCAATTCCCTCACTATGCTGTAGTTGTAATGCTTGAGCGGGTTCATAACCCAATGACAATGCGTTAGGAATTAAAGATACCACATTTTTGGGAAGTATAATTCCCCCTCTTAATGTTTGGCTGACAGCAATAGCATTTTCAGAAGGATAAATAAATAATGAATCTGAACCTTTATCATAAGCAGTAATAGCATAATAATATGTTTGACCATTCGTTACACTAGAATCTGTATAAGAGTGTGAAAGACCATTGTCAGTTCCAAGGAAATATGAGACTCCTTCAACCGTAGTTTTGCTATATCCATAAACACTATCTTTTAAATCAAATTGAGTGAGTGGTTTTCCATTTCCAATTGGGCCTGAACCGGTTCCGGTTACAATTACTCTGGGATCCAAAAATGTAGGGTCAGTGCTTCGGTAAATTCTGTAACCTTCAAAATCATTTGAGTTTGTGAGTTGATCAAAGGCTGTTTCTGCTTCATTGTTCCATGTTAATGTAACATAATTGCTGCCTGCAAAAGCATGTAATGTAGGCATAGGCGGGGGTATGGCAAACTGGTAATTTGCTTTGTAAATCTGTGCGACTACTCTTGTTGTATTTTCAAGTTCTCTTAAATCCCAACCAAATCCTAATGCAACACTAAACCTTTCTCTATCTGCTACGGGCAGAATGAATGGACCAGAAGCAAATAAAAATCCAATGTTATAATTTAGAACCAGCGGTATATCAAAAGAAGAATCAGGTTTAGTGAATAATGTGTATAATCTTTCTGGCCAATGATGTCCATCATCGAAAAAAACTATATTATCAGTAGGTCCCACACCATTTCCGGCTCTAATTCTATTCATCTTAAATCCCGTAAGGCCAATCTGATCTGATTCATCAATATCCGTTCTATCAAAATTCGGCTCCCCTTCAGTTGGCTTTCCATCATTCTCGCCGGTGTCATGTGTTCCAAATATTCCATCTGCACCGGTATCATGATATTTGGCAACCCAATCCATGTCTTCATCTCCAGTCCACCAGACTCCCTCTTTATAAGCCAATCTGTCTTCCAATTTTCCAAAGAATGATTCGAACTTGGGCAGGTTATAGTTTGCTTGAGCGTAAGCTTTAATGTTATCTAACCCAATAATTTCTTGACCAGGCCCGCTATCCCTTCTTTCATCTGTAATTCCATCATCATCATTATCTTTTCCATCCAAAGGATTCCCTGGGGTTTCCAGATAAGAATATCCAAGATACCCGGTTTTGCCCCTCATTCCATCACCATAATTATCCCAGGTATAAATAAGATTGAGCCCTAATTCTTTAACATAGAAAGCATTGTCATCATCCGATTCCGGTATACCTTCAGGACCAATTCCTTCTCCGCCTACACCGGTATCATCATAAAATCCGAATATGATATTATTATCATACCCAGTTGTACTTTCATTTGATATATCATAATGTGAAAATAAGACATTTGCAGATTGAACGTTTGACCATTGGAAATTCCTTTGCTCAACTCTAAGCCCTAAACCTTTTCTGGTGACATCTCTGTTGTCCGGAATATAATTCCAGGCATCATAATATTGATCATCATAAACATAATAGCTTTCCTGATCTGCACCGGGAGCCTTACCAAAATAACCATCCCATGAACCAGGCCATCCCGGATCATCAGGGTCATTCAATTTATCTATCCAGTAATCAGGCCAGGTGCGGGGATCATTACTAATTGCAGGGGATCTTCCAGCATTTATATCGGGGTCAGGTTGAAAATATCCAACCCATTTGCTTCCCAATTGATACGACGGCCTGGGCTCATAACGCATGACTCGATTATAGTAAGGGCTTTGGCCTTGTCGTTCTCTATATCCAGTCTCCATTATATAAGCAATTCCCCCGCTGGTTTGATTAATTTTTGCCAATACATACGGAGTATAACCATCGCTGTAATTTTGGCCAGAACCTTTTGGAACTTCAATAGAATGAAATACAGATAAGTCAACATTTAGAGGATCAGGCGGATAATCTCCTACCATACCATAATTGTAAAATAAAGTTCTTATGTTGTTAGCGTCGTGGGTTCCTTCTCTTTCAGCACTTGCTGTGCCCCGTAGGGAGTCTGGCACAACAGGCAATAATTGTTGACTGAATATTTTGCCTGGCAAAAATGTAACCAACATTATGAGGATTGCGAATTCGGTTAAAAGTAATCTTTTCATATAAATAAAATTTTTAGTTTTATACACTTAAATTTATTTTGTATTAAATGATACACCAATCTCTATTCTTCTCGGCTGATAAAATCGTGCGGGATTTAATAATTGAGTTTTATCAACTGAAGGAGTCAAAGAATAATCCGGACTTCCTGTTCCTTGAAAGACAAATCCATTCACAAAATCTTGATTGAACAAATTATAAATTCTCGCAAATACGCTTAATTCCATAAAATCAAATTGGAAAAATTTCTCGGCTCGAAGATCCACAAGAACAAAACTAGCTTTATTTCCTGAATTTGTTTCCAGATCAGCAGTAAAACTTGATGCCCCTATCTGAGGAGTATATGGCTCGCCGCTGCCATATTTAACTATTGCACTTATAGATAAATTATCCGGTACATAATATATAGCAGTTGCATTAAGTGTATGCCTTTGATCCCAATTGAATGGAATATTTCGAGGCCTGGAATCTTTACCTGTCTGAGCTCTATTTGCAGTTTCTCTTGGATCACTAGAATTACCATTTGCAAATTGAAGCGTATAATCTAATGAAGTGGTTATCGGGCCGATTGATCTTTGATCAAGTGATAAAGTAATTCCATAAATTCCGCCGAAGTCAACATTGGTCAATCTTGGATATTCAGCGGCAGAATATGTGCTGATGAATTCGGTTCCTAATAGATCACGGATGTCTTTGTAGAAAAATGTCAGTTCCATTCCTATAGATTCGTTAAATGCCTGCTTCAATCCAACTTCATACTGTACCGTGAATTGAGGCTTCAAATCAGGATTCCCCATAACGCCATAAGTAACTCCGCCGGCTTGCAGATCATTTAAAATCAAGTAATTGGAATTATTATAAAGATCTCCTAAACCAGGCATCTGATAAAAATGGCCGTAAGAAAAATAAATAGAAGCGCTGGCGGTTAATGGGAAACTAAATCCAAGCCTGGGAGCCAAGGCAATCTTTTTAGTAGTTGGTTTTAAATAAGATGTGGGAGCTCCTTGAATTGAATTTGCCGGATTTTGTAAATCAGTTGGAACATAAGCATGAGCATCAAAATATTCTAATCTCATTCCGGCTCTTACTACAAGATCTCCAAGCTCAACTCTGTCTTGAACATAAGAAGCAGCTTGTTTAGGGAAATAAGTTTCCTCTTTTGGGTCTTTAGGATCAGTACTATATTGTGGCAGCAATACTTGTACACCATTTACAGTTGTTCCTCTTAAAAAACCGGGACTTCCGAAAGAAAGATTTGAAAGCTGACCTTCAAAACCAGCTTCAATCAAATTTGCTTGATTTATCTGCCAGGTAAAATCGCCCTTCAAAATTCCTGAATTAGTTTTTTGAATAAAACGATTTAAATCTACTCCTTGAATAATTGCACCATTTTCATAGTTTGCGTCACTCATTGGCGGGCCGGCAATTATATAGCGGGGATCAAAAACATCTTCATATTTATAATCTTTATAATCAAAATAATTCTGCCTAAGATTTATTTTATAAAACATTTTTTCAGAAATTGTATGGGTAAAATCAAAGCCATGAGATATTGAAACTGTTTTTTTTGGCGCTATACCATCAGGATTTAAACGATATGAATTATTATAATTAGTTGCGTTTATATAATTTCCAATTAATTGGTAACTTATCTGAAATTTTTGAAACGACTGGTTTGTTAATTTAAATTGTCCGCTCCATTCTCTGTGGGTCTGCATCGGTACAATTTTATTATCTCCAGTTGGGTTAAATATTTTTTGCTCGAAATTGCTTATGTCAGTTGGTTCAAAAGTTCTTTGACCAAAAAGCCAGCCGTCGTTTATGAATCTCCTGCCGCTTACAAAAAATGAGGTATTAATGAATGGAATGGGCCCACTTAAAGTTAACTGATAATTTTGTATTTCTTTAGGCCTGAAATTATCATTATTCGGATAGCGGCTTTTATCAGTTGAATAATAATCTCCAGTATATGCTTCGCCGGATACTAAAAGACTTTGCGATCCGGATCTTAAAACAGCATTTACAACTCCGCTCATCGCTTGGCCGTATTTAGCATCAAAAGTACCGCTGATGACCTGAACTTCCTGCAAAACGGATTTATCTAAAGTTAAAGTGGAAGAATTATCATAAGGATTATTTACTGTTACACCATCCACCTGATATTGTACTTCGCCTAATCTTCCGCCTCTGAAGTGGCCATCTATTACACCGGCTTGCAGATTGACTATTTCATTTAAACTTTGAACGGGCAGTTTATCAATCTCATCTTTACCGACTGAAGAAATAGAACTTGTTTGATTAAATTCTACTAGAGGTTTGCGTGCTGTAACCGTAACAATCTCTCCTTGAATTGCCTGCTCACTTAATTCTATATTAATTTCTGTAGTTTGATCAGGAACAATTTTTACGCCTTCAACATTTTTAGACTGATAACCGATATACCGGAATTCAACTGAATAAGTACCTGTTCTAACATTTAATATTGTATAATAACCATCTAAGTCTGTCGCACTTCCGAGATTTGTACCTGATATTAAAACGTTCGCTCCAACAAGAGGCTCGCCTTTGTTATCAGTAACCTTTCCTTTAAGTTTTCCCGCAGTTTGAGCGTTTGATACGCCAAAGGAAATAAATAAAATAAAAATGCAGTAGTAAAAAATATATTTGATTAGCCACCTTCTTAAGATTTGAAACATATATCACCTAATGATTTTAACTTCAATAGGAATTAAAAAATCGGGGTGTAAAAGTACGCCCCGATGTTAAATCAATATTTTATTTAAGCAATACCATCTTTCCTGCTTTACTTAAAAATTCCTGGCTCTTACTGTCGCTTACCAATCTAATCCTATATAAATAAACTCCTGAGGCAAGATTACCGGCATTAAAATCATATACATGAATACCGGAAGATTGATGTAGTAAGTTGACACTAGACACCAGCTGACCAAGGACATTATAAATAAGCATATTAACCTGTCCTTCGCGCGGAATTGAATAACTCAATTTTGTTGAAGGATTAAATGGATTTGGATAATTACCATAAAGAGTAATACTCTCGGGTAATATCGTTTTATTATCTTTTACATCAGTTAAAACATTTGGATCCATATACATCCACGCCGTTGGTTCACCATTTTTGTTTTCTTTGAAGAACCATGTCCTGGTGCCGTAATCATTAGCCGGGTCATCATATGAATCTGCATCAAGAACATCTACCCCGCCGAATAATATATGATCTCCTAAATCGGCTGTATAACCAAGCTTTGTAAGATCAACTTTTAATTCAACAGTGTATCCGTTATCAATGTCACTTTTATCATTTATGGTTCCGTCTAATTTCATTCCCAATTCAGCCGCACCTTGCTTAACTAATGTATCCAAATCTTCATCTGCTTTTGCATTACCAGTTTCATCGAAATCACAAAGCAAATTTACAAACTGCATTACGTTATCTAGGTTTGTTGAATCTCTCAATCCTAAAATTAATCTTACACCATCTTTTTTATCCTGGCTACTTGGATCACTTTGTATTAATAAGTCAGTTACATTTGCAGAAAGATATAAGAAATTATCTTTAAAGAATATTTTTATTGTTGCGTCAACAGGATCAAGCACATCAGGTTTTGGATCAGTTTCAAACCAAGCACTTAAATTTTTACCTATACCTGGATAACTTCTTAAATTTGCGGTATCGCCATAGGTAATCTTAAAGGTGTATGCTCCATTCCAAACATGTTCAGTTAAATCGCCGTCAATAGTCGGATCGGTTTCTCCTTCACCGTTAGGAATTACAACATCTGGGGCAATTTCAGGGGCTGGACCAGAATCAACAGTAACATCTGGCTTTATATAAATTCTCCCGGCATTTTCACCGTTATTATTTCCCCATGGATGCTGCCACCAGGTTCTTCCTATAGCTCTTTTAGTAGGATCACCTGTGAAATACCAATCACAATCATAAATTTGAAAACTTAAACCTACAATATCACCATCCATTTGTGTGGTATTATACCCCAACGAATCAAGATTTATTTTCATTTCAAATACATATCCTGTATCTGGAGAACTATCATCATTTGAAGTACCTTGAATTGTATAATTCATGTTCCAAACTGCGGTGTCCGCTGCAGTAAGTTCATCTCTATAGCGTCCATTATAACCGTATCTTGGTCCCGCACCGGGGCCTCTTCCGCCAGTATATTTAGTTGAAGTATCTGTAAATAAAAATGTAGCGAATATTTCCGTTGGTGAATGAGGAATGTTTCTAATATTTCTAACATTCATTAATAAACCATCCCACCATGCTGGGCCAGGCCAATCGTGACCACCGATAGAAGAATCAGGAACAATTAATGCAATATAGAGATGATTATTTTGCGAAAGAAACTTTAATGTTGCGCGCGTGGTGTCAAAATAACCTGTTGGATTTGCAAATCCATCGGTATTCCAGCCACTTGTAGGAAGGCCTGAACTCATTCCATATGTAAGTTGAATTGAATCTGCTTTTGCCCAAGATGCTTCATCGAGTTTGCCATCAAGAGTAATTGTTTCGGTTGTAGCGCGAGCCCAAACCGCATCTTGTCCATTTTGATTTTGACTTAAAATTGAAATTGTAGATATTAGAAAAAGGAACTGAACTATGAATAAAAATTTTA
>CAZRMA010000051.1:0-14145 GCA_964600655.1 uncultured Ignavibacteriaceae bacterium | reverse complement strand
AATGTATTTACACTAAATATCTGTGTTCATAGAGGAGGTTCTACATGCTTTGGACAATATTTGTCATATTGTTGATTCTATGGCTATTAGGAGTAGTAACAGCTTATACTTTAGGCGGATTTATACACATACTACTTGTAATTGCCTTAGTGGTTATTATTATCAGAATTATTCAAGGAAGACGTCCGCTGTAACTTATAAATAAATAATTCTTGTTGATTGAATTGTTGAATCGATTGAAGAAAAATCGTGGAATAATATAAACAGAAACGATCAGGGTTAAACAAAAATAAACTATTTCTAAGAATTGGTTGTCGATAGATTTAAAAATTGACAGCCTTTTTTTGTTATAAAAAATTAACTTAAGAGAATGACGATTAAATAAATTATAGATATTAATAAAATAATATCCATTCCTTTCCATACGGTCTTCGATAGTTCTTTCGTTCTAAGAAAAGATGAGATTACTGCTTTAATCATATTGTTGGAAATTGTGGAAACTATAATTGCTGCAACACCAATTTTTGTACTTAATCCTGTGTCCAAAAATTCTGTAACTAAAATAACAACTGAATCTAACTGGGAAAACCTGCAAACCCCTTACAAAAAAATATGTGATTTAATCTAAACTAAGAAATCCGTTTAACTACAACCAAAGTCTTATCATCATTGTATTTGCCATCCTTTGAAAACTTTATTACATCATCTAAGATTGAATACGCAATTTGTTTACTCGATTTTTTCTTTGATTTTATAATTTGCTGTTTTAATCTCTCTTCTCCGTAATTCTCATACGCAGTATTTGCTGTTTCTGTTATGCCATCAGAAAAAATAACCAACACATCGTTAAGACTAAAATTTATATTATCAATTACATATTTTGCATTAGGAGTTGGCCCTAATAACATTCCTGTTGGATTAAGATCAAATATTTCATCAGTTGTACTTCTTAAAAAGAAAGGCGGATTATGACCGGCATTTGCATACAAAAATAATCCGTTACGGTCAGTCGATAATTCGCCGTAGAATAATGAAGCAAATTTATCATCAGCAAATATTTGATTGACAAGCTGGTTCATCCTTTTCATCAGCGGCGCAATTTTGATTTCAAAACTTGCAGCCATTCTTAATGCTCCTGAAATATACATAGCTTCAGCAGCAGCACTGACACCTTTGCTGGCAGCGTCTCCCACTACTATGCCTAACCTGTCTTTATCATCACCGATTTCAAGATAATCGAAGAAATCTCCACCAACTATTTCAGCTGGCTGAGTTATACCGAATAATTCATAATTATGAAATTGATATTCGTGTTCTGGTAAAATACTTTTTTGTAATTCCCTTGCTTTATTAATATCAGCTTTCAAAGACTTTGCTTTTACAAAATATCTTTTCTGTTTTATTTGTGCTGTTAATGCAGTTGCAATAATATTTAGGGTAAGCTTAAACTGCTCATCAATTTCATTACTATTTAATGCAAGTAAATATTCGTAATAAAATTTTTCATTAACTTTTATTTTCTCACCAACTCCTGATGCAGAATATTTAAAGATTCCAATTTGACGTAAGACTTCATTTGTTTCATTACCAAGGACAGTTCTTTCTTTGGCAATGAAATCGAAAATAGGATAATCAGCTATAGGCAAAATGAAATCATCACTTATTTTTTCAATTGATCCAGTTTGAAATAAAAGCTGATAAGCGGGCGCATCAGGTTTAAGTCTCCAAATTCGACCGCCGTTAACATTAATATTTTCATGTTCAACAATCTGATTAACAGTAGAGATTAGCATTTCTTCCTCTGAAGCGAAACTTTGTGACGCAATGTTTTCAACGGTTTTATGAAGTCTTTTTTGATCCATATTTTAATAAAATAATTTTTTGATAATTTTTAAGGTTATTTCAATCAAATTAACAGAATAAATTTTTATTGATCGCATGTTTAAATGGGAAAATTCAATCTTTTTTACAATATACAATTTATCTTTCGCAGTTGAAAAGTTTCATCATGTATAGCCGGCTTCTAAAATTACTCGGTGTAAAAATTAATCATTTGCTGGATAGCTCTTTTGCAAACAGGACAAAAATTATTAACTGTTGCTGATTTCATGGTACAATCGTAGCAAGGACGGTAAATTCCTTTTTCCACATAACCGCCGCCTTCAAAAGCCCCAACTTTATTTAAATACTTATCTTCAATAGGTGTTGGGATTGGTGTTGAAGGGTCAACTAAATCTTTCCATTTCGAATCGAAGTTAACCAATGTTGTGATATTTGGTTCCAGCGGTTCCGCATCTTTGGGATAAAAATCATTATAGCTGACATCAGAGGTATAATATTCATCAGCCAAAAATGCAAATCCATGTCCAAATTCATGAACAATAATATATTCTTCGAATGGATTATTGTTTACGACTACAGAGTAGTCATTGTATATTGCACCACCGCCGTACTTACTGGTATTAACAATAATTATTATTTGATCATAAGGAACATTTGAGGCAACATCGCGGACTGATTTATTATCTGTGGTCATCAAATATCTATCCAGATCCAATGAATAAAAACTGGTGTTGAGCAAAGTTTTTTTCCAAATATGCTGGGCAGGAATATCTGTGCCGGTTTCAAGAGAAGGAGCTTCAATTCCGTTTATATTAAATTTATCTTTATTTTCTTTGTATGGTGAAGTATTAAAAAGATAGCCTGCAAATTTACTGCAATCTTTTTTAAACTCATCCATATCCTCTTCTCTATATCCTTCCGGAAGAAAAACAATATCAACTTTATTGGAAGGATCACCGTTATGCAAAACTTCAAAAGATTTATATTCTTTCGATCTTTCAGTTTTAATAAAATAATTATTTGGATTTATATTGTATTCGAGCTTTTTTATCAATTCATTTTTTTTATCCCGACTGTAAAATTCAATTTTGATACTGTTTTTAGGATAAGGCATTGTGACAGTTTCACTGAAACTTCTAGTTGTTTTCTTTGCCTCATCAGTCGTCTGCCATTCATGGAAAAGAGTTGAATAACCGTGTGAATAAATTAAATGGCCACTGGTATCGTCATAGACTTTGATACGGTAAACACCATAATTAAATGTGTCTACTAGATTAACTAGTGATCCCCCGTAATACGGTTCTTCAATTATTTCATCGATTGAATAGTAATCACTTGCGCTATCACCTGTATGAAAATAATCAATTCTTAAAGTTTTATTTATGAAGTAATCATCAAAATTAATTTTAGGAAAGACAAAGAGATTGAGAATGAAAATTAGAGAAATTATCTTCAGCATATTTGGTATAATTAAATGTTTAAATTGTCAATTTAATTTTAAATTAAAATTTTTCTTGAGCCAGGTTTCACAAGTGGAATCCCTTCTTTACAAATAGGGCATTCTTCTTTAATATAAGACACAACATCCATTTTCATTGCACTAATTTGCGGATAGCCAAAATCAACTTTGCCATTGCTTCGATCAACTATAAAACCGACACCAACTACTTCTGCATTATTTTGTTTTACTATTTCTATTGTTTCGAAAACTGAACCACCTGTAGTAACAACATCTTCACAAACTAAAACCTTTTCCCCCGGTTTCAATGAAAATCCTCGTCGAAGAGTTAATTGTTTTACTTCACGTTCAGCAAAGATAAATCTTTTATTTAATTGACGAGCCACTTCCTGTCCGACAACAATTCCGCCAATAGCTGGAGCAATAACAGTGTCGATATCAAAATCTTTAAACTTATCTGATATTATTTTACATACCATTTCAGTATACTGTGGATATTGCAGCACCTTTGCGCATTGGAAATAATAATTGCTGTGCCTGCCGGATGTAAGCAGAAAATGTCCTTCGAGCAAGGCGCCGGTTTTCTGAAATATTTTTAAGAGTTCATTGCCGTATGATGTCGAACTGCTTTCATTCGAGTTCATCTAAAAATTCCTCCATTTCCTTTGCGGCATGTTTGTCGCCGATTTCCTTAGCAATTTTAATGCCTTCTAAGTATATTTTTTTTGCTTCATCTAGTTGATTAATCTTTTCTTTCAATCTTGCATACTGCAAATAGACAGGAACATATTTTGAGTCTGTTTCTAAAAGTTTCAAACAATATTCTTCAGCTTTCGGATAATCTTTTTTCGAAATGTATTCCAAAGCAATTCCATACATTACAAATGAATCTGCCGGATTCTTTACATGGAGCTCAAGCAATCCTTCTAACCGATTCATTTTTAAATACTTTCTAATTTTTTTGCCAATTCAAAATCTTTTTTTGTAATTCCCTTTTCACTGTGAGTTGAAACCGAAATTTTTACTTTGTTCCAGGAATGCATTAAAATATCGGGATGATGATCCATACCTTCAGCAATTTGGCCCACTTTATTTACAAAGACTAAAGCCTCACCGAAGTCCTTCAATTGATATTCTTTTTCAATTTTTTCATTATTGAATTTCCATCCGCTGATTTCCTGCAGATTCTCTTTGATTTCATTTTCATTATAAGCAGTCATAAAAAATCCTTTCATATCATATTTATAAATTCATTATTAAAATTAATTAAAAAAAAAGCGTATTAAAAATAATACGCTTTTTTAAATGAGCTAAATCAAGTTTGATGAAATCAATTATCCTGATCTGTTTTTTCTTCTGCCTTGTCGGACAAATCCATTTCAGCATCTTCAGTCGTGAAAATGAGCTCTTCAGCAGTTTCAGGATGTTTAGCTAATATTTTGGTTCCATCCTTAAACGAGCCTCTCAATATTTCTTCCGCCAAAGGATCTTCAACATACTTTTGAATTGCTCTTCTCAATGGCCTTGCTCCAAATTTCTGATCAAAACCTTTATCAACTAAGAAATCTTTAGCGGATTGTTCGAATTCAAGTTCCATTTTATTTTCACGAATATTTTTCAATAATTCTTTTGACTCAATATCAATAATTTTAAGAATATCTTCTCTTTCAAGATTCCTGAAAACGATCGTCTCGTCAATTCTATTTAAGAATTCAGGGTTGAACAATTTTCTCATTGCATCTTCAACTGTGCTTTTTAAGCTTGAATATTTATCAGCTAAAGATTCGCCGCTAAATCCGAATGATCCAATGTTTTTAATATCACGTGTTCCGATATTTGAAGTCATGATGATAATAGTATTCTTAAAGTCAACTCTTCTTCCGAAGCTGTCGGTTAATACTCCGTCATCAAGAACTTGAAGAAGAATACTAAAAATATCAGGATGTGCTTTTTCAATCTCATCAAAAAGTACAACAGAATAAGGCCTTCTTCTAACTTTTTCGGTTAACTGTCCGCCTTCTTCATAGCCAACGTATCCGGGAGGTGCGCCCACTAATCTTGACAGTGAGAATTTCTCCATGTACTCACTCATATCAATTCTAATCAAAGCATTTTCTGAATCAAAAAGATAGCGCGCTAAAACTTTACACAATTCAGTTTTCCCAACACCCGTTGGCCCTAAGAAAACAAAACTCCCGATTGGCCTGTTAGCATTCTTTAACCCTGCCCTGGTTCTTCTAATTGCCTTTGATAGTTTCCCAACAGCTTCATCTTGGCCAACAATTTGTTCTTTAAGAGACTCAGCCATTCTTAAAAGTTTTTCTGATTCTGTTTGAGCAACTCGATTTACCGGGATGCCTGTCATCATAGCAACTACTGTGGCTATATCTTCTTCATTTACATCGTAAACAACATCTTTTGTCCTTGCTTCCCATTCACGTTTTGCAATTTCTAGATCTGATTGAAGATTTCTTTCTCTATCTCTAAGTCTTGCGGCTTCTTCGTAATCTTGTTTTTTAACAACCTGGGCTTTTTCCTGTCTGACTTTTTCAATGTCGGTCTCAAGGTCAAGCACATCCTGTGGGACTTCAAAATTACCCATGTGAACTCTTGAACCTGCTTCATCCAAAACATCAATTGCTTTATCCGGTAAATGCCTGTCAGTAATATAACGGTTACTTAGCTTTACTGAAGATTGAATTGCATCTTTGGAATATTTAACATGATGATGCTGCTCGTATTTAAACTTTATGTTATCCAATATCATTATAGTTTCTTCATAACTCGGCGGTTCAACCATAACCTTTTGGAAACGTCTATCAAGTGCTCCATCAGTTTCAATATATTTTCTATATTCATCCAATGTTGTTGCGCCAATACATTGAATATCACCTCTTGCTAATGCAGGCTTAAACATGTTGGAAGCATCAAGCGAGCCAGAAGCCCCGCCAGCACCAACAATTGTATGCAACTCATCAATAAAAAGAATTACTTCGGCTGCTTTTTCAAGCTCATTCATTAACGCTTTCATTCTTTCTTCGAATTGGCCGCGGTATTTGGTTCCTGCAACAAGTCCAGCCAAATCTAAAGTTACAACTCTTTTATCTTGAAGAATTCTCGGAACCTTTTTTTGAACAATCCTTAAAGCCAATCCTTCAGCGATAGCTGTTTTGCCAACACCTGGTTCACCAATTAATACAGGGTTGTTCTTTTTTCTCCTGCTGAGAATTTGAGCAACACGTTCAATCTCTTTTTCTCTTCCTACAACAGGATCTAATTTATCATCAATAGCAAGTTTCGTTAAATCCCTTCCAAAATTATCGAGTACCGGAGTTTTTGTTCTTTCAACCTTTTTGTCAGGAGCAGGAACTTGTCCGCCGGCTTCTTTGGGATTTTTACTTGAAAGCATTGAATTCAATTCAGATCTTGCATTATCATAAGTAACATTAAACTGCTGCAAAATTTGTGTGGCAATATTATCTTCATCTCTTAACAAAGAGAGAAGCAAATGTTCAGTTCCAATAACATCGGCTTTATAAATTTTAGATTCGATCTGAGTAATCTTTAAAACCTTCTCAGCTTGCTTGGTTAGTGGAATATTACCGATTGTTAATGTGCCGCCTGAAGTTCTAACTGTATCTTCAATTGCTTTTTTTAGTTTTATCAAATCGCAATCGAGGTTACGCAGAATCCGAATAGCAACCCCTTGCCCTTCTCTTATAATACCGAGCAGCAAATGTTCGGTACCGATATAATCATGGCCTAGCCTAAGAGCTTCTTCACGGCTTAACCTAATTACATCCTGTAATCTATCCGAAAAATTTCCATCCATAACTTTTTCCTATTATAAATAAAATTCTAAAATATATTTGTAAGTGTTTATTTCCTTTTTTATCAAAAAAAACTATAAAATTCTAATATTTAATTAGACCCCAATATATAAATTGCGACCGCTTCAATCAAGATAGCTAAAATTCAATCAATTAACCACCACCTGTAGTATTAGTGAAATAATGAGAATTAAACAGCCAATTTTTTCACTTACAAAATTCTACCAATAATTGTTCCCTAAATCTCAATATTTATTTTGATAAAAATTCTAATTTTTACACTTAAAAACATCACATTTTGAAGTTGACTTTATAACGTATTTGTTCCAAAAAAAGTTCAAAAAATTAAATATATACTTCATGGGAATATTCTTTATATTATCTAAAATGTCAATTATAGTACTTAAAAACCTCAATTTAATGTTAAAATGTTCAGCTTAGTTTTATTTAATTCCTATTCGTTTTTGAACTAATTAATAATATTTTTAATAAAAAGTAGAATTACAATTCTAACTTACTTAAGTTGCTTAAATAATATTTTGATGTTAGAACATAAGTAAAATAATGGGAGATCATTAAATGGAAGCTCTTACTGGACTTTCTGTAGTAATAATTATCGTAATCATCTTCGTATTGATGGTGTTTTTCTACTTCATTCCAATTGGATTGTTTATAACAGCATACTTTTCCGGAGTTAAAGTAAAAATATTCAAAGATTTAGTTGGGATGAGATTAAGAAAAGTTCCTCCAGTAGTAATCGTCAGAAGCATGATTACCGCCACAAAAGCTGGTTTGAAGGTTGATATGGGCAAGCTTGAAGCACATTATCTTGCAGGAGGAAATGTAAATAAAGTAATAAATGCACTTGTCTCTGCAGATAAAGCAAACTTAGGTTTAACTTTTGAACGTGCTACTGCGATTGATCTTGCAGGCAGAGATGTTCTTGAAGCTGTAAAGATGTCTGTTATTCCTAAAGTAATTGAGACGCCTGTTGTGGCTGCAGTGGCAAAAGATGGAATTCAATTAAAATCAATAGCAAGAATAACAGTTCGTGCTAACATTGATAGATTAGTCGGCGGTGCAGGTGAAGCTACTATATTAGCAAGGGTTGGAGAAGGAATTGTTTCTACAATTGGTTCCAGCGACAATCATAAACAAGTGCTTGAAAACCCGGATAGAATTTCTAAAAGTGTATTAGCAAAAGGACTTGATTCAGGAACTGCTTTTGAAATTTTATCAATTGATATTGCGGATGTTGATATTGGGCAAAACATCGGAGCTATTCTTCAAACAGATCAGGCAGAAGCCGATTTAAAAGTAGCAAGGGCAAAAGCAGAAGAGAGACGTGCAGCAGCAGTTGCGCTTGAACAGGAAATGATTGCCGAAGTTGCCAAGCAGCGTGCAAGGGTTGTCGAAGCCGAATCTGAAGTTCCAAGAGCTATGGCTGATGCATTCCGATCAGGAAATTTAGGTGTTATGGATTATTACAACATGAAAAACATTCAGTCTGATACGGAGATGAGAAATTCAATTTCTAAACCTGAAAAGAAAAAAGATACTGATCAATAATGGATGATTTTTTTAAATTCTTAATTTGGGCTATAATAATTATTAGCTTCTTTAGCAGTTTCTTTAAAAAAAATAAGGGGAAGAAAACACCTTCGCCGCCGCAAAGAAGACAGAATGACCCATACCGGCAAAATGAAGATAATTATTCTCAATCTACTTCAACACCTTCTACTAATGAGGATCAGCGGGATGTTTTCAAAGAAATCGAAAAACTATTTAAAGGTGAAGTACCTCCTCAGGTTCAAAAAGCTCCACCGGTAGAAAGAACCACTTTAAAAAGTAAAACAGCAATTGAAAAGTCGGAATATGAGAGTATATTAAAAAAACAATACATACCCGAAAAATTGGATAATGAATGGCATGAAGAAACTGCCTCTGAGCATGTAATGGAGACGGACTGGGATAAAGAGAAAAAGAAATTAGTAGATGCAAGAAAAAAAGTAAGTTCGAAAATAGAAGAAGAAGCACAGAAGTTTGAAATGTTTTTAAATAAAGAAGAAAAATTTGATCGATTAGCGTATATTACAATTAGGGAAAGATTGAAACATCCCCAAAGTTTAAAAGAATTTATGGTAATTTCAGAAATATTAGGAAAGCCAAAAGCACTGCGTAAATGAATCAAAAAAAATATAAGTTAAAAAGATTAAACGAAACGGGCTTAATAAAGAAAAGTATTGACGAAGCCCGTTTTGTTATTAATTACAAAGAAGAATTAAACACTGCACAATATGAAGCTGCCTCTGCGGTTGAGGGAGCTTATTTAATAATTGCCGGTGCAGGCACAGGCAAAACGCGAACTTTAGTTTACCGGGTTGCCCGTCTTGTTGAAATGGGTTATGATCCAAAATCAATTTTGCTGTTAACGTTTACACGTAAAGCAGCAAACGAAATGATGAACCGCGCTTCAATTTTACTGGACAACCGCTGTTCAAAAATTCTTGGTGGAACATTTCACTCATTCGCAAATTTAACACTTCGAAAATATTCAAAAGCCGCTGGACTTGATCCTTCTTTCACAATTCTTGATCAAAGCGATTGTGAAGATGTAATAAATTTAATCCGTTCCCAAGCAGGATTTATAAGTAAAGAAAAAAGATTCCCAAACAAGCAAACTCTCAATAAAGTTTTCAGCTTGAATGTAAATACCAGCCGAAGAGTTGAAGATATTATAGAAGAAACCTATCCGCACTTTCTCGAACAGATTGACAAAATTTTAGATATACAAAAAATCTTCACTGAATATAAAAAAAGAAATAATCTCCTCAATTACGATGACCTTTTAGTTTACTTAAAGCATTTTTTATACAACTTAAATCCAAGTACAAAGTCGCTTCTCAATTCCATTAAGTTTGTAATGGTTGACGAATACCAGGATACAAACAAGCTTCAGGCAGATATTGTTTTAGGATTAACTCAGCTAAATAAAAATATTATGGTTGTCGGTGACGACTCACAGGCTATTTATTCTTTTAGAGGTGCAAGCTTTAAAAACATAATTGAGTTCCCAAAGCTTTTTGATGATGTTAAAATTGTTAAGCTGGAAGAAAACTATCGCAGCATTCAGCCGGTTTTGGATTTTACCAACCACATTATAAAGAACTCAATTGAGAAATATGATAAGAAGTTATTCACTCGTAAAACGGGCGGAGCGCTTCCGCAAATTATTGCTGCTTCAACTGAAAATCTGCAATCAAAATATATTGTTGAAAAAATATTGGATTTAAGAGAAGAAGGCGTGCCTTTAAATGATATTGCTGTTCTTTTCCGTTCTTCATTCTTTTCATTTGATCTGGAAATTGAATTAACTAAAGCAAATATTCCATTCCAAAAATTTGGAGGAATGAAGTTTGTCGAAACTGCCCATATAAAAGATGTGCTTGCTTTCCTTCGAATTGCTTCGAATCCAAAAGATCTAGTAAGCTGGTATCGTGTTTTACTTTTACACGAAGGCGTCGGACCAAAGACAGCACAGAAAATTTTGGACGAATTAGCTACAGCTCGATTAACAATTAAAGCAAATCCTGATTCCCAGCCATCTTTTAAGTACAATGGTAAAATAGTCGGCCTTTTCAATCTGCTTTATAAATTGCATACTGACAAAACTCTTCCATCTGAAAAATTGCAAATGGTTTTGGATTATTACAACCCTTTATTTAAAGGTAAATATGATGATTTTAATAAGAGAAGAAAAGACCTGGATATTTTTCAAAACATTACAGAAAAATATAGATCTCTCGATAGTCTTTTAGCTGATATGGCAATCGAGCCAATAATTGATAGCGTAGTAGATATTGAAGCAACCGATAAAGAAGACGAATATGTAACTCTTTCTACAATCCATTCGGCAAAAGGATTGGAATGGCATTCGGTATTTATTATTCATGCTGTGGAAGGATTTTTTCCGTCAAGCAGATCAGTTGAAAATATTGAATCGTTGGAGGAAGAAAGAAGATTGATGTATGTTGCTTCAACAAGAGCTAAGCAGAATTTGTTTGTAACCTACCCAATGAACTTATTTGACCGCGAAGCTGGAATGACTTTATCAAAACCATCACGATTTATTTCTGAATTAAATTCTGATTTAGCTGAAGGATGGCTGTTGGATGAGACCAATGATTAATTTACAATTAACAATTAAGCACAAATCAATTTCATCTCAATAAAATTATTTTTTTACCCGTTTATAATTCTCGGCTTCTATTTGAGAGAAATAAAATCACAGCTTTAAAATAAAAAAGCCGGAAGATGATTCTACCGGCTTTTATCAGAAAAAAGATTCTAAAATTAAAATTGAACTTTTTGCTTGGTCTTATAAGCATACTCCAGAACCAATGCACTTGCAACGAAAATTGAAGAGTACGTTCCAATTACTATACCGAAGAATAAAGTAAAAGCAAAAGCTCTCAAAACCTCGCCGCCAAATATCAGTAATACAAGTACTGTCATTAAAGTAGTACCGCCGGTTAGAATTGTTCGGCTCATGGTTCTATTTATGGCCATGTTCATTACTTCCATAATAGGCATGGTTTTATGAATTTTTAAATACTCTCTTACTCTATCGAACACAATCACAGTATCATTTATTGAATAACCAACCAGTGTTAAAAATGCTGCTACAATGGTTAAATCAATTTCCAGGTTTAATCCTGGAATTACGTTATACAAAACGGAATACAATCCGAGAGTAATTAAAACATCATGGAATAACGCTAATACTGCGCCAAAAGCAAATATAAATTTAAATCTAAATCCGAGATAAATTAGAATTACAACTAATGAGAGGAAAATCGCAATCACCGCATCTTCTTTAAGTTCCTTACCTACTTTAGGTCCGACTTTCTCTTCCTTCAAAACAACGAAAGGATTATCTTTTATTTGTTCGCGAAGATTTTCTTTAATCCACGAGGCTATACCAATATTTGCAGTAGCTTGTGTATTCGTTGGTTCAGCGGACACTTCACTAAGATCGAATCCCGCTTTATTTAACTGGTCAACAATCCTGTTTGTTGTATCTGCATTAGGGAATTGGTATGTAACGGAAGTTGCTGTGGTATCAATAATCTTTGCATTAAGACCGGGATACGTTTTTTGAATTTCATCATTGATCGACTTGATAACTACAGGAAACATCTGTTTTGGTAATTCCTGTAATTCTGTTTTGAATAGTATTCCTCTTTCACTTCCAAAAGTTTTTAATTCAATATTACCAAGGCCTAAAGTTTCAACATCTTTTCTTATTTCTGAAATGCTAATTGGTTTGTTAAATTCCAAAACAATTTCAGAACCGCCTTTGAAGTCAATTCCGAACACCAGACCGCGAAAAATTATATTTATGAGCCCAAGAAGAAATAAGGTGATTGAAACGCCATAAAATATTTTTCTTTTTCCTAGAAAATCAAAATTAATATGTTCAAATATTTGCATTTATAAATTTGCTCCTTTTGCAATAGGAATACTTTTAATAGGGAAAACTTTTTTATAATTATCCAAGGTTAATTTTTGCTCCCTTAGCAACCAAATAATCAAAAATCACTCGGGCAATAACCAAAGCACTAAATAAACTTGATACTATACCAATCATCAGGGTTAAAGCAAAACCTTGAATAGGGCCGGTTCCGAATTGATAAAGAATTATACCGGTAAAAAATGTTGTTATATTCGAGTCAATAATAGCTGAATTAGCTTTTGAAAATCCGCTGTCTACAGAAGCTTTAATCGTTTTACCAGTTGACAGTTCTTCTCTTATTCTTTCATAAATAAGTACATTGGCATCAACCGCCATACCTATAGTTAAAATGATACCTGCAATACCGGGTAAAGTTAAAGTGGCATTGAATCCGGCAAGAACTCCAAGTATAAATAACACAGTAAATGTGAGTGATGCTGCAGCTATTGTCCCGGCGGTTCTATAATAGAACATCATGAAAATGCCAACTAGGATATATCCAATTAATGCAGAACTGAATCCGCTATTAATTGAATCTTGACCTAAGGATGGCCCCACAGTCCGCTCTTCAATTATATCAACAGGAGCAGGCAATGCACCGGCTTTTAATACAATCTCAAGGAGCTTAGCTTCCTCTAAATTTGCCATACCGGAAATTTGCGATCTTCCACCTGATATTCTGGTCTGAATTACAGGTGCCGAATAAACCACACCATCAAGTATAATTGCGCATCGCTTTCCTACATTTGCTCCGGTTATTCTAGCCCAGTTTGATGCACCTTCAGAATTCATGGTCATATTCACTATCGCGTTGGATGTAGTAGGATCTATATTTGCATTTGCATCGGTAATTACGCCGCCGGTTAATTCCGGTTCTTTGTTAACCAGATACAAAGTGTAAAAATCTCTTCCGTCTTTAGTTTTAAATGTCTTTGCTGAAAATACAAATTCAACATTGTTAGGAATAACAGCTTGAACTTCAGGCCTATTTAACATATTCTGAAGTTTATCTCTATCATCAGCTAATACATAAGCGTCAGCTGTTTTACCCTGAGGATCAACACTTGCAATTCCAAAAAAAGGATGTTCTTTTTGAAACTTTTCAGCTTTTTCTGTTTCAGACAATAATTCATCTGATGAAGAATCAGTTGAGGCTTTGGAATTTTTCCCTTTAACTTTTGAAGTATCATTTGAGGTTGAATCCGTAAAACTTTTTCCTCCCAAAGCATTATCAACTTTTGTCATCACATTAAAAGTGAATTGCGGATCTTTAACTAATTTAAATTCTAGAAGAGCGGTTCCTTGTAAAAGCTGTTTTGCTTCTTCTTCCTTTGCAACACCTGGAAGTTCAACAATAATTCTTCTTGACCCTTGCCTTTGAATTGAAGGTTCCGAAACACCATACTGGTCAACTCTGTTTCTAATAATTTCCATAGCACGGCTAACAGCATCTTCAGCTTGTTTTTTCAGCTTATCCAAAATTTCGGAATCTGTTTCCC
>CAZRMA010000050.1:0-14161 GCA_964600655.1 uncultured Ignavibacteriaceae bacterium | reverse complement strand
AGTAAAATCCAAATTCTCGCTGAAGTTGCTGCTTAAAACAAATCCGGCACCCAAAGTAGTAGAGTTAGCAAAATTAGTAAATCCATTTATAACTCCGGGGGTTCTGGAATAATTGGCACTCAGATTTAAATTTAAGTTTGATTTTAAAAAATAAATAGGACTGCCGTAAGTGAAGAAAGAACGTAGATTAGCATACCCATTCACGTTGACAGGAGTTTTTAATTCAGAGCCTTGTGCCAAGGTAATGTTATTTAATACAGTAGTATCTGATTGAGCAATTATTGTGTTGTAACCAATATAATTTTGTGTAAAAGTTCCGCCGAGCAAAACAAAAAATGAATTTAAGTTTCGCATATTAATTTGAGAGTAATGCATAAAAAATGAGTGTGTGTAATCTTGCTTTAAATTTGGATTACCTATACTCAACTGAAGTGCATTGGAATTATCCAGCACATTTTGAAGCTGCTCTACACTGGGATCATTATTATTTGTTCTATAAAAAAATCTGAAATTTTTATCCCTGGAAATATTATATCGAAACATAAAAGAAGGGAGAACCGAGTTAAAGGTTTTCTCGGTGGTTGCAGCGAATGGGTAAACCTGCTCGCTTTTAAGCTGCGATATATTATAATTTAAATTTGCCATCAGCATTATTTTATCTTTGCGATATCTGTAACCTGTGCTGTAAGATTGTGTATTATAAATCTTATTATAGTTGTTGCTTAAAGATGTGTCAAGCAAATTGTAATTGTTATTTGCTGCATTGCCGAAAGTTTTTTGATCGCTTTCATCTTTTGAATAGGTAAAAGATGAACCCAATTGAAGAATGCTGTTATCACTTAACGGTTCAGTGTAAATAATTCGCGGCGAAAATGACTTCCCTTTTTTATCCAGGTTTGAAATCTGATCTAAAGTATCGGAGAGAGCTAAATTTGTATAATAAGTATTTTCTGAATATAAATTATTATCACCTTTGTTATTGTTAATCGCTGTATTCAAATTGACTGATAAAGTTCTTCCCCTGGTTTCAAATTTGTGCCTGAATAAAAGCTGATTTGAAAAATTAATTGCTGAAAGCTTAGAGTTAAATAAACTTGATGTTGAGTTTAAATTTGTTAAACCTGAATTTGTTTTTCCAATTATATTACTGTTCCCGTCGTTTATTTGTGCTGTTAAACTCGGTTCTAATAGTATGGAATTAACAGAATCGATCTGATAATTCATTCTTAAATTAAAGCGGTGATTTATATTTTTTGAAATTGAAGAATTATTTTCAGAATAATTTTGCGGAGTCGTTGAGTTTAAGGAATAGTCCCGGTTTGTGATGGATTCTGCATCATTGTTTGTGAGATTGAAAAAATAACTTCCGCTTACATCCAACTTATCACTCCACTTGTCGGAATAATTAACTCCGAAAGATTTTGTACTTGTTAAACCATTCTGGGCATTTACAAGAAAATCGGAAGCTGATCCGCCGCCTCTAAAGTTTCCGCCTCTTGAAGATCCGCCTCCTCCACCTGGCGGTCGTGAAAAGCCGCCGCGTCTTCCGCCGCTTTGAGACATCACTCCTAACAGATCTTCGTTGGAAAAATTTTGTTGGTTAATATTATTTATCTGCCCCAATAATGTTATCCGCTGATCTCCATTAAAAATATTAATGTTTCCGTTTGATAAGTATTTGTCCTGGTTTCCATAACCAGCTGTAAGTTTTCCGAATGTTCCTTGCCTAAACTTCATCCTCGTAATTAAATTTATTGTTTTACTGGAATTTCCATCATCAAATCCGGTAAACTGAGCTTGTTCGCTTTGCTGGTCAAATACCTGGATTTTTTCAATTATCTCTGCCGGGACATTTTTCAAAACTGCCGACGGATCATCTCCGAAAAAGGGTTTTCCATCAACCAGCACTTTCTTTACGTCTTCGCCCTGCGATTGAACTTTACCGTTTTGAACAGATATTCCAGGCATCTTTTGAACCAAATCTTCAGCCGTTGCATCTTTGTTAGTTTTAAATGCATCTGAGTTGTATTGTGTTGTATCTGCATTTTGCACTACCGGAGGAACTTTGCCGATCACTTCAACTTCTTTGGTTTCTATATCAGTTGGAGATAGTAAAATCTTTTCAAGATCGATTGATCTATTTTTTATTTCGATATTAGTCTGGAAAGTTTTATATCCCACATAGCTAATTATTAAATTATATTTTCCGTTTTTAATTCCTTCAAATCTGAAAACACCGTTTTTGTCGGTAGTTGTTCCCGATCCTTCCAAAGTTGAAAGATTTTTAAGAATAACGTTAGCAGAAATAAGATTCTCTTTAGTCAATGAATCAACAACCTGGCCGGAAATTATTCGGGTTTGTGAAAATAGATTTGTATTCAAAAAAAACGTTATCAGAAAGACGGTTATAATTTTCATTCAATACTCTTAATAATACATATACATTAGTCAATTAAATCTGCCGTTGGGTTTAAAGTTTTTGAATAATATTTGCAAATTTATTCAAAATACACTGGCAAATTATTATTTTGTTTTTGTAGGTGATAGTTTTCATGATTAAATTTAACAACAAAAAAAGGAAACTAAATGAAGATTTTTACAGGTGCGCTTGCCTTGATTCTAAGTTTTGTGTTTTTCTCTGGCTGTCTGCAGGTAAATACAAACGTCAAAGTAAATCCTGATGGTTCAGGAACCATTGAAGAAACAATAATGATGAGCAATGAAGTTATTAATATGTTTAAGCAGTTTGCCAGCTCGTTTAGTGATGATTCAACCAAGACGGAAGATTTTGAAATGTTTAAAGAGGAAGATGCAAAGAAGAGAGCCGCGGATTACGGTGAAGGTGTTGAATATGTTTCCGGCGAACATGTTAATACTGATACTCAGGAAGGTTTTAAAGCAATTTACAGCTTTAAGGATTTAAATCTTTTAAAAATAAATCAAAATCCTAACAGCAAATTGTCAATGGATGAACTGAAAAGCGAAGGAATCGAAGAAGATACAGTTGATGTAAAAGAAGAATATGTTAATTTTCAATTTATTAAAGGTAATCCTGCTGAGATAATTGTTCATTTCTCGCAGCCAAAAGATAAAGGAGACGATAAGTTTGATAATGAAGAAGCTGAAAGTGATACCGCTTCTGCAAGTGAAGGAGATATGGGACAAATGAAGCAGATATTAAAAGATTTGAAAATGTCTCTATCGTTAGAATTGAATGGAAAGATTGAAGAAACAAATGCAACTTATGTTGATAATTCAAAAATCACTCTTTTTGAAATTGATTTTGGAAAGCTGATTGATGATCCGGAAAAGTTTAAAGAATTTACAAAGATACATCCCAACAGTCTTGATGAGTTAAAAGAAATTGTAAAAGGAATACCCGGAATTAAAATTGAATTGAGCGAACCGATGATGGTTAAGTTTGATTAGTTGCAAAATAGCTTTTGATTAGTAAAAACCTCAGAGGTTTGCTTGGCAACGAAATTAAAACCCAATTTCTTGTAGAAGTTGGGTTTTTTGTTTTTAAATAGATAAAAATAATTAGTCCAAATTAATCGTAGATTATTATTATTTTTGAATCAAAAAAATATGATATATGAAAATTTACCAGTACAATCCATTCTTTAAATTTATTTACCGTTATGGAAATATACCCGTTTCAATAATACTTTTATTTTATCTGATCCCGGCAGTTATTAACCTGGATAAAAATATTTTTTATATTTTACCATTAATTATTACGCTAATTCTAATTTACTTAATAAATAAAACCTACATTTATCTATATAAGGTTTTACCATACAAAATTGAAGCAGATGATGAAAAATTAATTTGTTCGGATTTTCTTTTTTCAAAAAGACGTGTAACAATTGTCTTTAAAGATATTACTTCTTTAACCGGAGGAATATTCGATGGGAAGCTTTATGGAGTAATGAAAATATTTGACAAAAGAAATCAAATGACGATTGGCTTTTTCAACAAAATAAATAATGCTAAGCAATTAGAAACTTTAATTCTTAGCAAAGTTAATAAAGAAATTTATGATGAAGTTGTAGATAGAGTCGGATTAAAAACTAAAAAGAAAACTGACAAATGATTTTCAGGAAAGCTGATTAATTTTTTATGAAGATAGCTGTTTTATTATCCGGTGGAGTAGATAGTTCGGTCGCATTGAAATTATTAAAAGAACAGGGGCACGATTTAACGGCCTTTTATCTGAAAATTTGGCTTCAAGATGAATTTTCATTTTTGGGTGAATGTCCATGGGAAGAAGACCTAAAATTTGCCCGCAGCGTATGTGAACAAGAAAATATTCCGCTTGAAATATTATCACTTCAAAATGAATATTGGGATTCTGTTGTTACTTACACTATAAATGAAATTAAAGAAGGAAGAACTCCGAATCCGGATATTTATTGTAATAGTCTAATTAAATTCGGACAGTTTTATGAAAAGATTGACGACTCTTTTGAAAAAGTTGCCAGCGGCCATTATGCCAAAGTTGAAAAACAAAACGATAAATTTATTCTTAAAAGATCCCCGGATCCTATAAAAGATCAAACTTATTTTCTTGCTTATCTAACCCAGAAGCAATTGTCCCGCGCCTTATTTCCGCTGGGAGATTATAATAAAAAACAAATCAGACAATTTGCTGAGGATTTTAATCTTCCAAATAAAAATAGAAAAGACAGTCAAGGAATTTGTTTTCTTGGCCAAATTAAATTTGCCGATTTTATTAAACATCATCTTGGCGAGCTAACTGGCGATATAATCGACATTGATACAGGATTGAAAATGGGCGAGCATGAAGGTTATTATTATTTTACAATTGGCCAGCGTTCCGGTTTAAAATTAGGTGGGGGACCATGGTACGTGGTAAGTAAAGACATTAAACGAAATATAATCTACGTTTCTCGTGAAAATAAAGCTAAGCGAGAACGTGATGAATTTTCGGTTGTGAATATAAATTGGATAACTTGCAGTAAACCAATCGAAGAAAATTTAAAGGTTAAAATTAGGCACGGGGCAAATTTTTATAATTGCCACCTGAATTTGATTGATGATAATTCCGCCTTAATAAAATTAGATAAAGCTGATCAGGGAATTGCATCAGGGCAATTTGCTGTTTTTTATGATAATGAGGTTTGTTTAGGTGGCGGAGTAATCAGTCAATAAACCATTCATTTAAAATCCCATAAATCCTACCTAAAATTATCTTTATTCCGCAGAATAATTAAAATTTATATTAAAAGCTGTCAAATCGATTCAAGGAAAAACATTATTAAAAAAATATATTATGAATTTTTAATTATTAATTTGAATAGACTATCAATTTTACATTAAATGTTCTATATTGAAGTCCAATTTTAGGGGCTTTCTGGGAGGTAAAATAAGGGATAATTCCCTTTATTTTTTATATCCAAAATATTCACATTTTTATATTAGGCATTTAAATGACTGAAAAAGATGGAACCTCTCTTCATTCGTATAATTCTGTTGAAGAACTTCAAAAACAAATTGAAACAATAGAACAGAAATTCAATTCTTATTTTAACTTATTTAATTCTATAAGTGAAGCGGTTTATATCCAGGATGCCAATGGTGTTTTCCTGGAAGTTAATCAAGCTGCTATTGATCTATATGGTTATAAGAAAAATGAAATGATTGGTAATTCTCCGGAAGTACTATCTGCTCCCGGTAAAAATGATTTAATTGATATTCAAGAAAAAATTAAAAAAGCTTTTAATGGCGAGCCTCAGAGCTTTGAATTTTGGGGTAAAAGCAAAATTGGTAAAGTATTTCCGAAAGAAGTATTTCTTAAACAAGGAAATTTTCAGGGAAAGAAAGTTGTAATTGCACGAGCTAAGGATACTTCAAAATTTAAAAATATGGAGCATACCGCTCAAGAAAGTATTGAGAAGTACAAGGCTTTATTTGATTTATCTAACGATGCTATTATTATTTTATCGCTTGAAGGTAATATTGTTGATTGCAATGATGTCGCTCGACGGTTATTTGAATGTGGCAAAGATGATTTACAAAAAATTGATGTAAATGAAATAATGCCTAAAGAGCTTAATAGTTTGTTCGCCGGATCTATTGATGATTCTCCGATTACAGTTAATAAATCAATTGAGACACTTGCAAAAAAACAAAACGGAACAGAATTCCCAGTCGAGTTAACCACTAAATTTTATTACGAAGGTGAGACCAAAAGATTGCTTGTATTCATGAGAGACATTTCCGGGAGAAGGGATGTTGACAATAAATTAAATCTAATTGCATCCCAACTTGCTGAGTCCAATGCAATGAAAGATAAATTCTTTTCTATAATTTCTCATGATATGAGAACACCATTTCACGGCTTATTAGGTTTTACAGATTATCTAACCACGGATATCGATTCGCTGTCAAAAGAAGAAATAGGACAAATTTGTAATAGTATAAATAATTCTGCCAGGAGTTTATTTAATTACTTTGAAAATCTTCTTACCTGGTCAAATGTACAAAGCGGAAGGTTGAAGTATAACAATACCAACATTAAAATTTCGGAAATAATAAAAAGAGCAATGAATATTATTTCCGTTAATGCAAGCACTAAGGATATTAAGATTGATATAAAAGTGGATGATAATCTTTACGTTTATTCGGATGAAAACATGTTAAGTTCGGTAATCCAAAATTTAATTTCAAATGCAGTTAAGTTTACCAATGTTGGTGGAAAGGTTTTAATTAAAACTCTCAGCCAAAACGATATTGTTGAAGTATCAATTAAAGATAATGGTGTTGGTATAGACGAAGAAAAGCTAGAAAATCTTTTTAAAATTGATCATGCTTCCAGCTCAAAAGGAACGTCAAATGAAAAGGGAACAGGTCTTGGTTTAATTATCGCAAAAGAACTTATAGAAAAACAAGGCGGAACATTAAAAGTTGATAGTGCTGTTGGCAAGGGGAGCACTTTTATATTTACTTTACCGATGGCTGAATCAGATTAGGTTATAGTAATATTAATTTAGGGGAAATCAATAAATTACCCACTAAAATCCATAATGAATGTCATACCTTTCTTTTTGTATTTCTAAATTCAATAAATCCATATTTACTGCATAATAATTAATTCTTGTGCAGCTTGAATCAGCCAGTTCACCAGTATCTTCACACAATTCTTTGTATTCAATGTTTGATGGAATACTAAATTTTTGATTAGCAAAGCTGGCATACGTTTTAGCATAATCAGCCATCATTTTTCCCCAAATAGGCGCACAGGCAGTTCCGCCATATTGAAATCCCCCGCTAAGTTTTTTTTGAGGATCGTCAAATCCTATCCAAATTGCTGTAGATAATTTTGGATTATAACCAACAAACCAGGCATCGGTATAATTTTGAGTCGTCCCGGTTTTACCTGCTGCTGTTCCTTTGAAATAATTTCTTACTGAAACCGCAGTCCCTTCATTAACAACTTTTTCCAAGGCAGTTGTTATTAAAAATGAAGTAGCCGAATCAAGTACAGTTTCAGGCGAAGGATTAGCAGAGTAAAGGACATTTCCATCCTTATCTGAAATTTTTAAAATGGAAAATGGCTTTGCATAAGTTCCTTCAGATGCAAATACACTGAATGCGGATGCCATCTCTATGGGTCTAACTTCTGCAGTTCCCAAAGCTATCGAAGGCAATGAAGGAATTGATGATTTAATACCGCATTTTCTGGCAAACGAAATAACAGAATCGGGGGACGACAGATGCGTTATTGCATAAGCGGCAGCCAAATTGACTGAGTGAGCAATTGAATACTGCATAGTTAAATATGAATTGGAAGTTTCGTTATCAGAATTAGACGGACGCCATTCGAAAGCTTTCCCGGAATCTACAACTATTGAAGAATCTAGAAGTGGAGTTGCAAGAGTATAACCGTTTTCGAGCAGGCTGCCATACAAAAATGGTTTGAAGGACGAACCCGGTTGTCTTTGAATTTGTGTAGCATGATTTAGTCCTCTTGGTTCTGATGATGGATTACCGCCAACCATTGCGCGAATTAAACCTGTTCCGCATTCGATTGAAATTAATCCAATCTGAGTATTTTTCATTCGATCTGGAAATTTTTCCCATTGAGAAGCGACAGCATCTTCCGCGGCTTTTTGTAAATCGTAATTTAATGTGGTTGTAATTTTCAGTTGATCGATAGTTAATATTTTGCCGGTTGATTTCAAGATATCAATTGCAGCTAATCTTACTTGCTCTAAAAAGTGTCCGGCAATATTTTGATGAAGCTTTAAATTCAATCCTTTGTTCTTTAGTGTGTTATAATCTTTTTTAGAAAGTTTTCCAACTTCAACCAGATTATGTAAAACTTCATTTCTTCTATTCAACATTTTTTTAGGATTCTTATCAGGATCATATCCATTTGGAGATTGAAGCATGCCAACTAAGGCAGCACTTTCGTCAATTGAAAGTTTATCGGGTGTTTTGCTAAAATATTCTTCTGATGCTGCCCAGATTCCGTAAGCGCCATGTCCAAAATAAACTGTGTTTAAATATAAAAGCAGAATTTCTTTTTTTGTGAATTTTTTTTCAAGTTTTTCCGCAAGCTCAATTTCAGTAAGTTTTCTTGAAATTGTTCTTTCATTTGAAAGGAATAAATTTCTGGCAAGCTGCATTGTAATAGTACTTCCTCCTTGAGTAGACCCTGTTATGGTTTTCAATATTGCTCTGCCTAAACCTTTAAGTGAGACTCCATGATGTTCATAAAAATCCCTGTCTTCGGTAGCGATTAGGGAATGAATTACATAAACGGAAATATCATCTAAATTCTTGACCTCAACTCTGTTTTTTTCACCATAATAACCAATAAGTTTTCCACCGGATGAGAGTGCATACGAAGCATAGTCCAATTTTATTGGGGGAAGATCTTGAGAGAAAGCGTAGTTCAAAGAGAAAAGAAAAAATATTATTACAAGATTGACATTTTTTTTGTGCAACAAAACCGTTTTTAATTTGATAAATAAATAATGATAAAATTTCATCTTGCAAAATAATTAAAATTAAAGCCTTTAATTAAAGACAATTATTTTAATATTGAAAATAAATTATTGTGAATCCTTAAGCACTTATTAAATAATAATAAAAATAATTCGATAATAGGCGCAAGGCAACGTGCTTTTAAACCTTAAATAAGCTTATAAATGAGTAAGAACGATATCATAGTTGAGTATACTGATTTTAATGAAATTAGGATTGATCCTTTAAAATCTCGTTTCAGAAAATTGGCAACGGAATATTTTGAATTTGATCTAACAAATATAAAATCAAAAAACCTAATAAAAGAGATTTCAAAGTTTGCATCTTTACACCTGCCCGCTAAGATAGATGAAGTTTTTATTAATCTTAATGCAGCTCCATTTTTCTGGGCTGCCCAGACACCGTTGCTTCAACAGCTTGAAAAATTTTTAATAAAGTCTCTCTCTGCCGTCGGTGGTTTAGATGACCATAGAGAAATTAAGGAATATTATTCTAAATGGTTAAATGCTCTGTTATCTGACAATAAAAGATTTTTTGCAATTCAGGCAATAAAATTAACCGAACAAAACATAAGCAAATATAATTTTTTCAATCCTCTCCTGAGTGCTGTAATATTGACTTTTGATGAAACTCTCTTTAATCCTGGAAGAGCAATAGAATTATTTTCTGAAGCGAAAGACATTTTAGGCAAGTTAAAAATAAACGATGAATCAAGAATCCACATGCTGTATTTAGTTGAATTGTATATCGGTTTTGTATCATTAAAATTGAAGGACTTTGAAAACGCCAGAACAATTTTTCAATATGCACTTAACTTAAAACCGGATGGAATTACTGCGGTTTTTTATATCTCTTATTCAGAGTTGATGTTAGAGAATTATCTGGAATCAGTGGAATTATTGCAGAAAATTTGGAAATATGATTTAGATAGAATCAACTATACAATTGATCAGAACAATTTTATAATGTTTAACTATGTTATTGAAAATTCAGTTTTTCCAAATATTTTTTATTATGACGATTTTACATCCGTTCACGAAAATATCCAAGCAATAATTGATTTGTCAAAAGACGAAGGCGAATTAATAATTGAATCACTGAAAAAAAGAGTCAGTTCATTTTTGATATTGAAATATGAAAATCCATCGGCAGATTCATTAATTAAAAATATAATCTTTATTGATAAAGTGATTGCTTCATTCGCTGAAAGAAAAAATATTTATTTTCTGACAAGCCTTAGAATTCTGCAAATGAAATTTGATTCCACCGTAAGGCAAATTATTGATTCAATACATGCGCGGCATGAAAAAGATACACGCGAACAATTGAAGATTTATGAAGAACTAGTAGATGAAAAGAGGATAGAGATTGAAAAAATGGAATCTTATTTAGAAGAAATAAAAAAGGATATAAATGAAAGAAAAACAGAAAATATTACGTTTGTTGAAGGAAAGTATAATAGCGAAATTGCAGAACTTCAAAACAAAGTAAAAAGTATAAATGAATTAGCAGAATTGAACCCACTTGATTCATTCAGCAATACAATGAGCTACAATTTCTTCCTGTCGTTTGTTGTCTTTATGGTTGGGTTGTTTTCAACATATTTAAATAGCAGTTACGGCAACGACATAACGCAAATATTATCCGGTGGTTTTAAATGGGGATTAATCTGTTACGTAACTGGCTCTTTTATAGCGACAATAATTGCCGGTAAGGTTGGAATGGAAAGAGCAAACACGAGGCAAAGATTTATTAAAAATATTCACGGATTGAAGAGGTATAGAGAACAAGAATTACAAAGAATTAGAGAATACGCTGAAAAAGAAGAAGAATATGCAGTACAAAAAATTAATAGGAAAAAAATAACACAGCTAAAAAAACAGATTGATAATATTCAAAAAGAAAAAAAACAGCATGAAGAGATTCTTAAAAAGGAAGCTGAAGAAAAAATTAAAGAAGAGACTGAAATATTTCAGGACATGTTAATTTAACTTGTAATAATTTTTTAATTAGTAAAATAGCTTCATTAAGAAAATATAAACAAATTTAATTGTGGCTCGATAATAGACCAATATTTATATATTTACTAATAAATAGGTTTAACATTGAAAAAAAGTGAACAGGTCTTGATAGATTGGGATAACAAATTAATTAATGAGAATGCGGAACTAAGTCTGATTTTAAGAAAAGTAAGAGAAGTAAAAGAAAAAAACACTCCCGAAATTTCAGAAAAAATATATAGCTCTGTAATAGACATAATTAGAAAAAGAAATTATTCAAAATAGAATAATTATCGAAACTAAATTCATGCATACAATAGTGGCTAAAATTAGCCAACTATCCAAAATCCCTCATTAATAAATTAGATAATAACCAAAAATTTAACTTTATCAGATGGTACAGAATTGGAATAAAGCTAATCGTCTGAAATGTATTTAAAAGTTATTTGTCTAGCTTAGCCTTGAATAAAAATAGAATACCAGTAAAAAATTCGATTACAAATTATAAAATGCCGGAAGGGATTTGAATCTTAATTTTAGAAATTGCAAGAGAGGTTAGGGAACATAACAACTCCCGAAGTTTCAAAGAAGATTTGTAGGTCGATATTTATATTGTTTGGAAGATAGAAATAAAAACGCATTAACATTGAAAACTTAAAATGATTAAATCTAACTAGGTTTTAATGGATATATTTATAAAAATCAATTCATATTTTCTAAAGGATTCCTAAATAATTCAATGGCTATAATTAGCCAACAACCCAATAATCTTCAGTAAAAATTTAAATATAAAAGAAATTTAACATTAATTTATTGGTATGAATTTAGTCATTACTAACTGCAAAATAATTTTAGTAAATATTCCATGTATAAAGAAGCAATAAAGATAAGCGGGATAAATAAAGAATTGGAGGAGGCTTTTCTTAAGTTTCCTGTTAATGAAAATGTCCAGGGAGAAAAAGAAAATATTTATGTTACTCGACCCTCACTTCCTCCATTAGAAGAGTTTATCCCTTATCTAGAAGAAATTTGGAAAAGTCAAGTACTTACAAATAACGGGCAATTTCATAAACAATTAGAGAAAGAATTAGCCGATTTTTTAGGCGTTTCTTATGTTTCACTTTTTTCTAATGGGACCTTAGCACTGTTAATTGCTCTACAAACTCTTAGAATAACTGGAGAAGTAATTACAACTCCATATAGTTTTGTAGCTACAACACATGCAATTCATTGGAACGGAATAAAACCGGTTTTTGTCGACATAGACCCAATTTATTGTAATCTTGATCCTACCAAGATTGAAGCAGCAATAACTCCTCAAACGACTGCTATTCTTCCAGTTCATGTCTACGGAAATCCATGCAATGTTACCGAAATAGAAAAAATTGTAGATAATTACGGATTAAAATTAATCTACGACGCAAGTCATGCTTTTAATGTTAAGATCAATGGAACCTCGGTTTTAAACTATGGTGACTTGTCTGTCCTAAGTTTTCACGCAACCAAAGTCTTTACCACATTTGAAGGTGGAGCAATAATATGTCACGATGAAAAAACAAAAAGAAGAATAGATTTTTTGAAAAACTTTGGTTTTGCTGATGAAGTTACAGTTGTGGGTCCGGGTATAAACGCAAAAATGAACGAAGTACAGGCTGCAATGGGGCTTTTACAATTAAAATATGTAAACAATAATTTGCAGCAAAGAAAAAGAATCTCTGATTTTTATAAATATGAATTAAAAAACATTGATGGGATAAGATTTCAAGAAGGGATGGTATCTGTTAATCATAACTACGGGTATTTTCCAATTTTTGTTGATAAGGAAAAATATGGAATAGAGAGAGATGAACTATATGATATTTTTCGCGCTAATAATATTTATGTTAGAAGATATTTCTATCCTTTGATTAGTCAGTTTCCAACCTATCGTGATTTACCTTCGGCAAGAGCTGAGAATCTTCCTATTGCTGAAAAAATGACAGAGGAAGTTTTGTGCTTACCGATATATTCTGATATCGAAAATCGGATTGTCTTAAAAATCATCGATATTATTAAAAGAAATTCTAAATGAAGAGGTACAAAATTTTAGTTTTTCCTTGTGGCAGTGAAATAGGGCTTGAAATATATCGCTCTCTCAGATATTCTGCCCATATTGAATTGCTTGGAGCAAATAGTATTAATGACCATGGGAAATTTGTATATGATAATTATATTGATGGTATCCCTTACATTGATTCGGAAGAAGTAATTTCTCATCTACAAAAAATTGTAAAAGAAAAGCAAATAGATGCAATATATCCTACTATGGATAAGGTTATTTGGAAACTTAAAAATAATGAAGAGAAATTAGGATGCAAAGTAATTTCTTCGCCTTCTGAAACAACAGAAATTTGTTTATCAAAAACTAAAACATACAATTACTTTAAAGATAAAATAAAGGTTCCAAAGATATATAAATCTTATGTAGATATAGATAAATATCCTGTATTTCTGAAACCTGACATTGGATATGGAGCAAGAGGAACATTAATCGCGAATAATGAAAAAGAAATAATATCTTTTATTTCAAGTAAGAATAAAGAGGATTATGTAATTTCTGAATATCTTCCTGGTGAAGAATATACAGTCGATTGCTTTACAGATTGGAAAGGGGGGTTAAAGTTCTGTGGACCTCGCACACGTACTAGAATAAGCAATGGAATTAGTGTAAATTCAAAACCAGTTGTTAAAAATAAGCCACAGTTTATCAAAATAGCAAATAAGATTAATGATATAATCAAGCTTCAAGGAGCTTGGTTTTTTCAGTTAAAAAAGGATTCCAACAATGAGCTAACTTTACTTGAAATTGCCACCAGATTGGGAGGATCTTCTTCGCTATTTAGAGGAAGAGGAGTAAATTTTGCGCTCTTATCTATTTTTGATGCCTTTAACATTAGTATACAAATTTTAGAGAATGATTACGAAATAGAAATTGATAGAGCTTTAGATATTAAATATAAACTAAAATTAGAATTTTCAACCGTATATGTTGATTTCGATGACTGTCTAGTCATTAACGACAAAATTAATAGTAAGCTTATTACCTTTTTATATCAAGCTTTTGATAATAACAAAAAAATTATTCTCATCTCAAAACACGATGGTGA
>CAZRMA010000049.1:9007-14265 GCA_964600655.1 uncultured Ignavibacteriaceae bacterium | reverse complement strand
GAAATAAAAGGTGTAAGACATCATTTTTCAGATAAGGAAATTGCGCTAAAGTATTTATGAAAAAAATTTCCTTAACCCTGGAAGATGTTTTTAATATACCAACTGCTGAAATTTTTAATCCTGATAATTTTAAGACAATACATGCTGTAACGATTGATTCAAGAAAGGTTCCTGCTCAATCACTTTTTGTTGCTATTGAAGGTGAAAAGTTTGATGGGCATAATTTTGTAAATGATGCAGTAAAAAATGGTGCGATTGCAATTGTAATAAATGAAAGTAAAATCTCAAGTTTTGATGAGATAAATGTTCCGTTAATTTGTGTTGAGAATACAACCACAGCTCTCGGTGATATTGCTAAAGCATGGCGGAATAAATTGAGGACAAAAATTATCGGAATTACAGGAAGTGCGGGCAAGACATCTACAAAAGAAATGCTTGCTTCTTTATTAAGTGAAAAATTTTCTATTAATAAAACGTTATTAAATAATAATAATCATATTGGAGTGCCGCTGACAATTTTCAGTACAAATAATTCTCATGATTTTTTAGTAGCCGAACTCGGGACTAACCATTTCGGGGAAATAAAATATACTGCTGATATTGCTTCTCCGGACTACGCCCTGATTACAAATATCGGAAGTTCACATTTAGAATATCTGAAAAACAAAAAGGGTGTCTTAAAAGAGAAGAAAGCATTGTTTGAATCAACAATTTCTAACAAAGGATTTTTATTTATAAATAATGATGATATTTTATTAAAAAATGAAGATGAAGATTATTCAAAAAGAATTACTTTTGGTTTTAATGACGAACCTGATTGCAAAGGTGAAATAAAGAATTATTCTGATGACGGTAAGCCTGTTATTAACATTAAATATAAAAATGAAAAACTGGCAACAGTATTCCCTTTATATGGCGAACAGAATGCAAAAAATTTTCTTTCAGCTGCCGCGGTTGCTTTTAAGGTTGGTTTAGGCAAAGAAGAAATATTATCAGCATTAAAAAAGATTAAGTCGGTAGATAAAAGATTAAATGTAAAAAAATATAGTGATTTTATTTTAATTGATGATACTTACAATGCGAATCCTGAATCAATGAAATATTCAATTTCACTTCTTCCAAAGATAAAATCATTTAAAAAGAAAATTTTAATTCTTGGAGATATGTTTGAGCTAGGCGATGAAGAAATAAAATTGCATCAAAGTTTAGCAAGCATAATTAAGAAAAATAAAATTGACGAAATATTTCTTCTTGGCAAGAGAATGAAATATTTATTTGCTGAATTGGCAAAACAAAAAATTGATTCTATTCATTTTGAAAGCAGAGAAGAATTAAAATTATTTATTGGTAAAAAAAATTTTCAAGATTCAGTTGTGTTGATAAAAGGTTCTCGCGGAATGAAGATGGAAGAATTCGTAAATATCATTGAACTAAAGTACAAAAGTTAAATGCTCTATTATTTATTTGATTATATAAACAAACATTTTAATCCGCCGGGTTTTGATATTTTCCGGTTCTTAACATTTCGTTCTGCACTTGCTGCTATTACCGGTTTGTTCTTATCTATCTATTTGGGGCCGAAAGTAATTGCCTACTTGCAGAAGAAACAAATTGGAGAAGCAAAAAAAGCTGACGGGCCAAAATTCCATTGGTCGAAAGCCGGCACTCCAACAATGGGCGGAATAATTGTAATTTTTTCTGTAGTTGTTCCTGTGTTAATCTGGGGCGATATTAAAAGTATTTACATAATTCTAATTTTATTCGGAACAATTTGTTTAAGTCTGGTCGGTTTCTTAGATGATTACTTAAAAGTTGTAAAAAAATTACCAAATGGTTTGATTGCAAGATATAAACTAATGGGACAGATTTTCGTTGGTTTGGTCGTCGGATCCGTAATTTATTTTTCACCGCAGTTTAATGGATTTAATTCCGTAACAACTGTTCCGTTTTTGAAAGATGTAAATTTTGATTTTTCATATTTATATATACCTGTTGTCGTATTTATTGTAACTGCAACTTCAAATGCTGTAAATCTAACAGATGGTTTAGATGGACTCGCAATTGGAATCACAACTATTGTGATGCTGACTCTTGCTATTTTAAGTTATGTAAGCGGCAATGCAATTTTTGCTGATTACTTGAATATAATTTATTTGCCTGGTTCAGGTGAACTGACTGTTTTTGTTGCGGCTTTAATTGGGGCTTCGCTTGGATTTTTATGGTTCAATTTTTATCCAGCGCAGGTGTTCATGGGAGATACAGGTTCGCTGGCACTTGGAGGTGCTTTTGGAATTTTAGCTGTACTGATTAAGAAGGAATTATTAATCCCACTTCTCGGCGGTGTTTTTTTTATGGAGACGGTTTCGGTTATAATCCAGAGGCTTTATTTCAAGTACACAAAAAAGAAATACGGTGAAGGAAGAAGAGTTTTTAAGATGGCACCAATGCATCATCATTTTGAAATGCTGGGATGGCCGGAGCCGAAAATAGTAATTCGTTTTTATATAATAACAATCATACTTGCAATTGCAAGCCTGGCATCATTCAAAATACGATGATGGAACTAAAGAATAAAAAAGTAACAGTGATTGGAGCTGTAAGAAGTGGCGTTGGTGCTGCAAAATTAATTAAGAAAGCCGGCGGTATTCCGTTTATAAGCGATTCAGGAAATGAGTTTAAACTTGCCGATTCAATTAAAAAATTAAAGGAGCAGCAAATTAATTTTGAAATTGGAGACCATACTGAAAAAGTATTTGATTGTGATTTAATGGTTGTTAGCCCTGGCGTTCCTTCTAATGCTGAAGTTATTTTAAGAGCGAATGAAAAAAATATTAATATAATAAGCGAGCTTGAATTAGCAGCTTCATTCTGCAAAGGTAATGTTGTAGCTATTACAGGCACAAACGGAAAGACAACTACAACAAGTTTGTGTGAACATGTTTTTAATACATGCGGACATAAAACCTATTCAGCAGGAAACATAGGAACAGCATTCTCTGAAATAGCTTTGAATGTAAAAGAAAATGAATTTGTTGCGCTGGAAGTTTCCAGTTTTCAGCTTGACATGATTGATAAATTTGCACCGAAAATTGCAATGATTTTAAATATTACTCCCGATCATTTAAATCGCTATGAAAATAAATTTGAAAATTATATCAGCTCAAAATTAAGAATATATAAAAATCAAACAGAGTCTGATTATTTAATTTTGAATCAAGATAGTCAGCCTTTAACTGATTCGCTTACAAAACATAAAAGTAGAAATATTTATTTCTCAACTAAGAATGAACAATCGAACGGAGCTTATCTTCTAAATAATGAAATAATTTATAATGAAAATGGTGAACAAAAATTTAGCTGCAGTATAAATGATATTAGTCTAAAAGGTGAACACAATTACGCCAATGCAATGTCGGTAATAAACGCAGCAAAAATTTTCGGTTTCGACAATGATAAAATCAAAGAAGGACTAAAAACATTCAAAGGGGTTGAGCATAGGCTTGAAGAAGTTAGAGAAATTGAAGGCGTTTTATATGTGAATGATTCTAAGGCGACAAATGTTGATTCAGTTTGGTATGCATTACAAAGTTTTGATAATCCTATTTTTTTAATTCTTGGTGGACAAGATAAAGGCAATGACTATAATCAGATTAAAGATTTGGTGATTGAAAAAGTTAAAAAAGTTTTTGCAATTGGTTCTTCTGCTGATAAGATTTTTAATTTCTTTCATTCGTTTGTGAAAGTGGATGTAAAACCAACTTTAGAGGACGTGGTTATAACTGCAAGCAATGAAGCACGCGAAGGAGATATTATTTTACTTTCTCCAGCATGTGCGAGCTTTGATATGTTTGATAACTACGAGCATAGAGGAAAAATATTTAAAGAAGCAGTAAATAAATTATAAATGAGTGAAGCAACTACCATAAAGACAAGCCGTTTGGCAGGAAAGAAATTAGCAGCAACTGTTTTTTTTGATGCTCTAATTTTGATGATGCTTGGTTTGGCAATTGTGATGAGTGCCAGTAGTACTTACAGCGCTTTTAAATTTGATAATATTTTTTATTTGTTTAACAGTCATTTGTTTAAGGTGATTTCTGGAATTGCATTCATGGTAATTTTTTCTTTTATCCCTTATGATTTTTACAAAGAGCACAGTAAAAAAGCTATCATTGCCATCACTGTAATTTTATTTCTAACCTTGTTCTTTTCACCTAATTATAAAGGCGCTGGAAGATGGATTAATTTAGGATTCACAACTTTCCAGCCTGCCGATGCTGCAAAGTTAATTTTGATAATTCATTTGTCAGCTTTAATTGAAAGTAAGCGTGAATATTTGTCAAACTTTAAATACGGCTTTTCATATTTGTTCTTCTGGGTAATTCTTGTGGCAGCATTAGTATTTATTCAGCCTAATGTGAGCAATGGAGTTTTACTTGTAGTTATTTCGCTGGCTTTATTATTTGTCGGTGGAGCAAAAATTAAGCATATAATTTCTGCATCATTTTTTACATTGTTGAGTGGCGGTATAATTGCAATGCTGTTTACTCATTCTCGTACAAGAATTTTAAGTTTTATCAGCAGCATCCAAACCGGAAGTGATATAAACATGCAGGTAAAGCAAGCATTGCTGGGATTGGGAAGTGGCGGGATTTTTGGGGTTGGCATCGGACACAGCCAGCAAAGTAATTTGTTTCTTCCTGAAGCTTATGGTGATTTTATTTTCGCTATTCTTGGCGAAGAAACCGGTTTCGTCGGATCAATAATTGTTCTTTTACTTTTCCTAATAATTTTTATTGCAGGAATTTTAATTGCGAAAAAAGCTAAAGATGAGTTTGGTCAGCTTCTTGCATTTGGAATTACATTTTCTATAATAATTTATGCTTTTGTAAATGTAGCTGTAGCGACGGGTTTATTCCCGACAACAGGTTTGCCGCTGCCTTTTATAAGCTACGGAGGCACATCGCTACTATTTATGTGTATCTCTGTTGGAATATTAATTAACATCGCGATTTCAAATTCAATGCTTGAAAAGAAACAGTTGGGTTCTTTAGCAAAAGAAGGGAAGAAATAATTTATTAATGGCACAGGGCAAAACAGAGTATAGATTTTTATTTGCAGGCGGAGGAACTGGCGGGCATTTATTTCCGGCAGTTGCCGTTGCTGAAAGAATAAAATCAATTCTACCTGAAGCTGAAATTTTGTTTGTTGGTACAAAATCAAAAATTGAAGGAAGAGTTATTCCGAAGCTTGGATTTAAA
>CAZRMA010000049.1:0-8997 GCA_964600655.1 uncultured Ignavibacteriaceae bacterium | reverse complement strand
CAATTTGGATAAAAGGCTTTTCAAGAAAGTTCAACTTAGAAAATTTACTATTTCCAATAAAATTAGTTATATCAATTGTGCTGTCAATTTTTATTAATATGAAATTCAAACCTCAAGTTGCTATTGGTTCAGGCGGTTATGTATCCGGTCCGGCTATTTTTGGCTCGTCGGTAATCGGAGCTAAAATTATTTTACTCGAACAAAATAGTTATCCAGGAATCACAACGCGCTTACTGGAAAGAAAATCTAAAGAAATTCATATTAGTTTTGAGGATTCAATAAAATATTTTAAAGAAAAAGAAAAATTATTATTTACAGGTAATCCGGTTCGCGAAAGTTTAACTAAGATTAATAAAGAAGATGCATTAAAAGAATTTGGATTTAGCACTTCAAAAAAGACTTTATTTATTCTTGGCGGAAGTTTAGGTGCGTATACTTTGAATGAAGCCATATCCGCATCACTAAATAAAATTGAAGAAAATGGATTACAAGTTATCTGGCAGACAGGAAAAAATTATTTTGAAAATTATAAAAACTTAAATTCTAAAAATGTTTGGGTAAATGCCTTTATAGATAACATGAATTTTGCTTATGCCGCTTGTGATCTGTTAGTCGCACGTGCAGGTGCGACAACTATTGCTGAGGTTCTTATGCTTGGTGTTCCGTCAATACTTGTCCCGTCACCGAATGTTGCAGCTAATCATCAATATCATAATGCAAAATCATTAACAGAAAAAGATGCTGCAATTTTAATTGAGGATAAATATTTAAAAGAAAAGCTATTCGAATCGGTGATAAACTTAATTAATGATGAGAATCAATTAAAAAATATTTCGGCAAATGCTAAAGCTTTAGCAAAGCCGGATGCAGCAAGAATAATAGCTGAAAGAGTAATTAAAATGGCTCAGGAAATATGAGCGAGTCGCAAAGCAATAGACTTATTTTCAAGTATAATATGTCGTTCTATTATCAATCGACAATAATTTATTTTGTTGTTCTTGTAATTTATGTGATTGTCCGTGGTGAATTTGTGGAAGATGAATTTAAGTTTATTGTCAAAGATCCAATTATGTATTTGCTAGCACTTATTGTTTTTGTTTCGATTGTGAGTCTGGTTTATAATTTGTACAAAAATAAATATTTAGAAATTACTGATAACGAAATTTTATTTGTAAACAGATTTAAAAGGAAAAGTTTTTTATTGAAAGATATTTCTTCAATAAAAATATCAAAAGGACAAAGAAGAATTAATACTAAGGCATTTAGATTAGTAAGAATCAGAGTACTTCGCAGAAAACGTCCGTTAGTTATTCGCCCTTATGATTATGAAAATGAGGAATTGTTAATGAAAAAAATTCAATCAATAAAAGAGTCATTAGAAAAAAAATAAATGTTTAAGAATATTAAAAAAGTTCACTTTGTAGGTATAGGCGGAATTGGAATGAGTGGTATTGCAGAGATATTGCTTAGCCAGGGATTCGAAATATCCGGATCTGATAGAAGCTTAAGTGAGATTACAAATCGATTAAGTGATCTTGGAATGAAAATATACGAAGGCCATTCCCCTGAAAATTTGCATGATGCAGATGTATTGGTTTATTCTTCCGCAGTTCATACTGATAATCCTGAAGTGAAAGCGGCAATTGAAAGAAAAATACCAATTATCAAGCGTTCAGAAATGCTTGCTGAATGTATGCGAATGAAATACGGAATTGGAATAGCTGGAACTCATGGCAAAACAACTACTACTTCAATGGTTGGATTGACATTAACTGAAGGCGGTATTGATCCTACAATTATAGTGGGTGGAAAATTAAGCGGACTTGGAGGAACTAACGCACGTTTAGGAGAAGGTGAATATATTGTGGTTGAGGCAGATGAGTTTGACAGAACATTTTTGAAGTTAACCCCGACTATTGCTGCAATAACAACATTGGAGAAAGAACATCTTGATACATACAAAGATCTTGATGATATAAAAACTGCTTTCATTGAGTTTGCAAATAAAGTTCCTTTCTATGGTTTCGTAGTTCTTTGTTTGGATGAGCCGGCTCTCCAAGACATTATTCCAAGTTTAGAGAAAAAAATTATTACGTACGGATTAACTACTCAAGCTGATGTAAGGGCAGTTGATATTTCGCATAATGAATTTTCAAGCTCCTTCAATGTAAACTTTATGGGCGAAGATCTTGGGCGCATAACTCTAAAAGTACCGGGAGTTCACAACGTAAAAAATTCTTTAGTTGCTGTTTGCATTGCTAAAAAGCTCGACATTAGTTTTGCCGTTATTAAAAATGCACTAGAATCTTTTACCGGTGTTTACAGAAGATTTGAAATTAAATACAACAAAGAGATTCTAGTTGTTGATGATTATGCTCATCATCCCACAGAAACGAGTGCAACTTTAGCTGGCGTTCGTGCTGGATGGAATAGAAGACTAATTGCTGTATTTCAACCGCACCTGTTCACACGGACAAGAGATTTTTATCAAGAGTTTGGCAGATCATTTTTAAACTCTGATGTATTTATTTGTACAGATATTTATCCGGCTCGAGAAGAACCGATTGAAGGAATTTCAGGCGAATTGATTGCGGATGTAGCCAAAAAATTCGGACATAAAAATGTTATCTATATTCCCGATAAAAACGATGTTCCTAAAAAATTAATGGAATTAAAAAAAGATGGCGATATTATTGTCACAATGGGAGCAGGTGATATTTGGAGATACGGAGAAAAGTTTGTCGATCAAATTAAAAAATAAATTTTTATGCCTGAAAATAAAGGTAAAATATTAGGAACAGTACTTTTTGTTTTATTAATTTCATTTTTAATTTTTTTAACATTTATGCTATACAATAAAACGGAATACAGAAAAATTCAAATGATAAAATTAAGTGGAAATAATTTACTGCCCCAAAACGATTATCTGCATTTTACAAAGCTTGATGATGTTTCTACTTATGGAGGATTAACATTGCCCGTAATTAAGGACCGCATTGAAAAACATCCTTATGTTGAATATGCAGATGTAGAATTTGAAAATAAAAATCTTGTATCAGTGGAAATTACAGAAAAGAAAATAAAAGCAATCTTATTAGATGGCGGTGAGCCACATTTTATTACTGAAAATTTTCAAGTGCTGCCTTACTACGAAAATACAAAGTATGTCGATTATCCGATCATCAGTAACCTGAAAGAAAAAGATAAAATTAAATCTATGAATTATTTAAAAAACGAAGACACAAAACATGCATTTAGGATAATCGAAGCTATCAAATTAACGAACTCAAATATTTTGAAAAGATTGTCTGAAATTAATTTGGGAAAAGGTGGCGATATAGTTTTAACCTTTTCCGGATTAAAACCGTCGGTGATTTTTGGAAGAGGAGACGAAGCAAAAAAAATGGTTTACTTAGAAATTTTATGGGAAGGCAGAATAGAAACAAAAGTTGATATAACTAAAAGTGATTATGTCGATCTGCGTTTTGCTAATGACGTTTTTCTCGGTAATGCAGATAGATCGGATTTAATTGAATGAAAAAAAATATAATAGCTGGGCTGGATTTAGGAACTACAAAAGTATGCGCAGTGATTGCTGAAAAGACTGAAGGCAATCGCATTGATATTTTAGGTTTTGGTGTTGCCGTTTCGGAAGGGCTGCATAAAGGTTTAGTTGCAAATATTGGAAAAACTGCCGAGGCAATTAGATCCGCGGTTCAAATAGCATCAAACAGAGCTGGGTTTGACATAACCACAGTTAACGTTGGTGTGGCAGGCGAACATATTACGAGTATGCGGCACAGAAATTATGTTACAATTAATAGCGAAGATAAAGAAATAACCAAAGGTGATCTTGAAAGACTTGAAGCTGATGTTAGGACAATTAGAATTCCTTCTGACAGACAAATTCTTCATATAATTCCTGAAGAATTTTCTGTTGATTATCAAGGCGGAATTGAAAATCCAATCGGCATGTCTGGCTCACGATTAGAAGCTACTAATCATATTGTACTGGCTTCAATTCCGGCAATACAAAATATAAAAAAATCTGTAGAGCGTGCCGGACTTCAAGTACAGGATTATATACTTCAGCCAATTGCATCAAGCTCTTCAATATTGGAAGACAGTGAAAAAGATTTAGGAGTTGCCTTAATTGATATCGGCGGCGGTACAACTGATTTAGCAATCTTTCATAACAAAACTATTAAGCATACAAAGGTTATTGGAGTTGCAGGCAACCAGGTTACTAACGATATAAGAGAATCACTTGGTGTAATTACAGAAGAAGCAGAAAAGTTGAAAAAGGATTATGGCTATGCTTCGGAAAGTGCAATAATAAAAGATGAAGATATTTTGATAAAAGGTGTAGGCGCAAGAGGCAACACAAAAATTCCGGTCAGTCTTTTAACTCAAATTATAAGCTTAAGAATGAGAGAATTGTTTACTCTGGTAGATAATGAAATTAGAAGTACTGGATTCAAAAATAAAATTAAAGCCGGAATAGTTTTAACTGGTGGCGGAAGTTTATTACGCGGCTGTCTTGAATTAGCTGAAGAAGTTTTTGGTTTACCCACTAGAATGGGTGTGCCACAGGAACTCGGTGAAGGGCTATCGAATGAAATTGAAAGCCCGGAGTTTGCAACAGTAGCTGGATTAATTAGAGGTGTTCCCGGCGGTAAATCAAGTGAATATCAAATTTTAATAAAACCCAAAAAAGATAAAACGAAGCATAAAATTTCTGTCTTCGTAAAAAGAGTACAACAATTTTTTGACGAATTATAAAAACCTAATTAGGAGGAATACTATGTCTCGATTCGCAACAATAGATAGGGCAAAACCAATGTCTGCAGTTTTAAAAGTTGTAGGTATTGGAGGTGGAGGCTGTAATGCCATCGAAAGTATGATTACCAGGGGACTGAACGGTGTTGAATATGTTGCTGTAAATACTGATGCTCAAGTTTTAAATAGCAGCAGTGCAACTCATAAAATCCAAGTGGGCATGAGCATTACTCGTGGTCTTGGTGCGGGAGCTGATCCTAACGTAGGTAAAAAATCTTTAGAAGAAGATAGAGAAAAGCTGGCAGAAGTTTTAGCTGGCAGCGACATGGTTTTTGTTACTGCCGGAATGGGCGGCGGAACCGGAACCGGAGGAGCACCTGTTGTTGCTTCTATAGCAAAAAGTATTGGTTCATTAGTAGTTGGAATTGTTACCAAACCATTCAGATGGGAAGGTAAAAAAAGAATGCTTAATGCTGAAGCCGGCATCCAGGAATTAAAACAATATGTTGACAGTTTAATTGTAATTCCTAATGAAAGGTTGTTAAACATACTCGATAAAAATATGAATGCTTTTGCAGCTTTCGATAAGCCGAACGAAGTACTCTACGAAGCAACCAGAGGAATAGCTGATATCATTACGGTAGAAGGATTAATCAATGTTGATTTTGCTGATGTAAGATCAGTAATGAACCAAAGCGGCGAAGCATTGATGGGATGCGGTATTGCAACCGGAGAGAATAGAGCAATTGAAGCTGCTCAAAAAGCAATTTCCAGTCCGCTGCTTGAAGGTATAAATATCAAAGGTGCAAAAAGCGTTTTGTTAAATGTAACCGGTTCAAGCAATTTAACCATGCAGGAAATCAATGAAGGCAACAATGTCATTTTTGAAGCTGCCGGGGAAGAAGCAAATGTTATTTTCGGATGTGTGCGAAAAGAAGATATGAACGACTATGTTTCTTACACTGTAATAGCAACCGGCTTTGACGGCGCTCAAAAAATTTATTCCGCTAAAACTGCTAAGACACAAAACACGCAGCCTAAAGATGCTGATATATTCAGAGGCGGATTTAGCTTTTTAGAAAATAAGGATGTTGACACGGAAGATCTTGATGTTCCAACAATATTACGAGTAAAAAGTCCGAAGTCTACTTTGGAGACAAAAGATTTAAACGAAGATGAACTTCCCAAAAGCGGATTCAAATTTGATGATGCAAGATATAACTGGAATAAGGATCGAAAGGAAAAAGCAAACGTAGAGAAAGATGATAAAGATGACGAAGACAGTTCTTCATTTTTAAGAATGATTATGGATTAAATGGTCATTTAAAATAAGGGGTTGAAATTTGACCAACCTCAACTTGAAAGGAGTTCGGAAATGAGCTTTCTGGAAATCTGCGGAGTAATATTTATAGCTGTGCTCATTATAAATGGTTTAGTTGGAATTATTTCACTTAGAACCGCAGTTAAGATTCAAGAAGATCCTGGTTTGACGCGACATTCACACTTGGACCAATAAATATTTTTATTCGTCGCTTGGCCTGGACTCAATAACTACGGCGCTTTCTTCTTCAACACTTTGAACATTATTATCAACAGTAATAATAATTCTGTTGGGACGGCAGCATATCCTGCAATCTTCCACAAAATCTTGTTTGCCTTGAATTGTTAAATCAACCCAAACAAAATTTCTAACACCACAATATTGACATACCCATGTCAATTCATCATCGGTTTGCATATCATCATCTCCTCAAAACAAATTAAATCGCATCTATAATTTATAAATTATTCAATAAGAGTAAATACCAATTAATTTATATTTTCATTAATTAATTTTTATTTCATATTGACATACTGAGTAGGAAAATCCAAATCAGCTTCTTTAACCAACTGAATAATTGATTGTAAATCATCTATTTTTGCTCCCTGAACTCTTACCTGCTCATCTTGAATTTGTGCATTCACTTTTAATTTTGATTCTTTTACAAGTGAAGTAATTTTTTTTGCATTCTCTTTGGAAATACCGCTTTGCAAATCAATCTTTTGTCTCACTCTGCTATTTGCTGCAGGCTCAGGCTCATTCAATTTTAAAGCTTTAATCGAAATTCCTCTTTTAATAAATTTTGATTGAAGAATATCGATGCTTGCTTTAAGCGCATAGTCATCCCTAGAATTTATGTTAATAATTTTATCCTTTTTATTTAACTCTACAGTTGTATGAGAATCTTTTAGATCGTATCTCTGATTAATTTCTTTAACAGCCTGGTTTACCGCATTGTCAGCTTCCTGCAGATCAATTTCAGAGACTATATCGAATGAATGATTTTGTGCCATGCTTTGACCTTATTGAAATGTAAAAATTTTCTTGTGATTCCAAACTATAATTAGAATTATTAAGTGTCAAGGTTTGTATAATTTGTTTGTTTTAATTTATAGTTGATTAGCCTTGTATAGATTCAATTACAGATTTTGAAAATACAGAGCATTTATTTATTAAGTCCCGCAACATATTAAGTCTTGGGCCTTAATTGAATTTCAAAAAATAGATAAATATTTAAATGTTACATTTTTAAAAGCTTAAAAGCATGCATCCATCTATTTTGGTTGAAACCGGGAATGCACCAAAGAATACATAGCGGTTCAATTGCTCGAGCTGCTTCAACTTTTCCCATATCTTCTGCTTCATACCCAAATTGTTCAATGATTTCAGTTGCTTCTTTCTTTGCATTGTCGTTGTTTCCGCAAATAAACATTGTCGGTGTAATTCCTTTAAAATCTGGGTTAACCATTAATGAATTTCCTACACTATTAAACGCTTTAACGAAGTTAGCTTTTTGAAGTTTTGCCTGAAGTTCTTCCATTAATGAATTATCTAGACTTGTGAAAAATTTAATTACTCCATTTACCGGAGGTGCATCTGCAATAGGATTTGTTGCATCGATAATTGTTTTGCCTGATAGATTATCTCCCCCAGCTTTAGTTAATACATCAATAGCCGCTGATCCTTTTACAGCTAATACAATAATATCACCGAATTTTGCTGTATCGGAAAAGCTGCCAACGTATACAGATTTACCAATAGTTGCCTTCCAATCATCGAGCTTTGATGGATGACTTGTTCCTATCATTACCTGGTTTTCATATTTGATAAATCCTGCTGCTAATGCTTTTCCAACCACTCCGGAACCGAGGATGCCAATTTTTTTATTTTTCATACTAAGCCTCTTAGTTTTTTTTAAAAAATTATAAAAAACTAAATTATTTATTTGTATTCTGAAACAATTTCTTAATTAATATTAACAACTACTCTAATTCCATTGGTAATTCAATTAATAATAATTCTGAATTGGTATTAGATTTAATATTAATTTTCTCAACTTCCCACAAGCCCATTCCGTCTCTTTTATTTAGAGATTGATTTTCAATTGTAACATTTCCCTCAATTACAAAAGAGTAAACACCATTGCCCGGTTTTTTGATTTTGTATTCTGCTTCTATGCCTGAATCGAAACTTCCTAAATGAAACCAGGCATCCTGGTAAATCCATAAATTTTTATCGGATAAAACTGGAGAAACAATTTCTAATAACTTGTTTTTGTATTCTTCAGGACTAAAATTTCTTTGCTGATAACGCGGCTGAACATTTTGTTTATTTGGAATAACCCATATTTGAAAGAATTTAACTTTTGAATCGCTATTCCCATTATATTCAGAATGAAAAATACCGGTACCGGCAGACATGACCTGCACTTCATTTTTTTTAATTATACCCGCATTTCCCGTACTGTCTTTATGTTCCAAAGCACCTTCAGTCGGAATAGTAATTATTTCCATATTATCATGTTGATGAGTTCCAAAACCTTTTCCGCCTTCAACAGTGTCGTCGTTCAAAACTCTTAAAGCACCAAAATGAATTCTTTCTTCGTCATAATAATTTGCAAAACTGAAAGTATGGTAAGTCTCTAGCCAGCCGTGATTTGCATGTCCTCTGGAATATGATGGATGAAAAACTGATTTCATATAGTCAATCCTTAATAATATTAATTATTTAAAAATATTTTTTTGAGATTTATTTTATCGAATTATCGAACTTTTAGAAACGGGGTAATGGAGAATAACAAAAAAATATTTTAAAATGAATAGAAGAGGATGAAATATAGATAAGCGCGATTTAAAATGTGATATGAAGTCGGGGTGCCCGGATTCGAACCGGGGACT
>CAZRMA010000048.1:0-14370 GCA_964600655.1 uncultured Ignavibacteriaceae bacterium | reverse complement strand
CCATGAATATTATTTTCTACTTATCTATTGACTTTTTACTTATTAAAGAGGTTAGATTTTTTTATTTAATAAACAATAGCTTCTTCGTTTTTATAAAATCTTTTGTACGAAGTTGATAAAAGTAAACACCAGAACTAATATTAGAAGCATCAAATTTAATTTTGTAAATACCTTGTTTAAGTTTTTCATTAATTAAGTCTTTTATCTTTTCACCTTGTACATCATATATCGATAATGAAATATACGAATCATAAGGAATCGTGAATTTGATTGTAGTGCTGGGATTAAATGGATTAGGGTAGTTCTGATAAAGTGAAAATCCTCTATTAATTGAGCTAACCTGATTTATTCCAGTTGGGGTATTCTGTGGACGTAATGTTACTTTACTTGACTGTTCTACAAATAGTTTATAAGTAAGACCCTCAAATAAGCTGTACTCAAAAGAAGTATCACTGACCAAAAAATTATTTTCATTTGTATATAAGGTCATGATAACATTATTGGAATTTGAAAACAAAATGGTTTGGTTGGCACCTTCGATATCTGTCAGCCATCCGGAACTGTCAATTCTTTCCACAATCCATTTTTCTAAAGTTAATACTCCATCATTGTCTGCTAGATCGCCCTTTTCAATAACTTCTCCTTCACATGTTCGTAAAACAAATTTCACGTTGAATGATCTCGGTTTTTTCGATCGGTCATCTATTCTAAAATAGTTCAAATACTTATTATAGCTAGGGCCGGCTGTATGATAGTATGGAAATGTTATTAAATCTGATACACCAGCGTTAAATTCATACTTTGCGCGAAATAAAGGATTGTCCGCATCACCAACTGGATTAGAAGCTAAATAGATATAGGCTGGATCCTCATCAATAAGATTATCAACATTTACATCAAAATCTGAACGAATTTGATTAAAATTATTACCGGTGTGGCCGGCAGGTATATAAAAAGGCTGTGAACTGTCATTCATCTGATATTGATTATCCGGCCACTCATACTCATCGAAAGACCAACTTTCTTTCGTATAAACAAACTTTCGGACATATTTGTAAGCTGAAGGATCATATGTATGAGACGGTTTATATCCTTCTGATTCCAAACAATTAGTATTAGTTACAATATTACCTTTGGAAAGAATAGTTTGACCAGTACCATTTCTTCCGATAAAGTATGCGTGATCACCGCACCCGTCGTATATTGTGTTCGCATCAAATATATTCTCATCGCTGCCATCGACACATTTAAAGACACCGCCACTACTATAAAAAACCTTATTGTTTTTTATTAGAGTGTTATCTGATCTTGTCAAGTAAACAGCATGCAAACCAATACCAGGCGAATCCAGATTACGAAACGTATTATTTTCCACAATATTATTATTGTAACTACCTTGGCAATCCTGAATACTTATAGCTGCCCATGCTCCTTCCCTATTCATATTTTGAAACGTACAATTTTTAATGATACAATAGCTGCTTTTGTACATTAAAATTTGCACTCTATAAAACCCGTCAAAAATAATATTTTCGAGAATAAGTCCTGATGTTTCACTACCTATTTTAAATGCGCGTTCTACATCGGCTCCGCCCTTTATTGTAACAGATGAATTCAATTCCGGTTTTATTGTTAATGTATATCCCGAATTTGGATTGGAAACCCTATCACCCCAAATAATATTATGCCAGTTTGAGTCTTTGTAAACACCTTCTTTTATTTCAATAATCCAATCCCTGTTTCTGTCAACTCCACTCAAACTACCTGGCGTACGAATCCAAGTATTCATCGATTTCAAGTTTGGTTTATAACTTCTAACAGTATCATCAATAATTAGCTTTACCTCATTTTGGCAAAGAATCACACTGTGTCCAAGTACTAAAATAAAAAAAAGATATAGAGTTTTTCTAATTATCATTTGAATGAACCTGGCGTAATTTATTAGATCAACTAAAATTAAAATAGTAATTATTAATTGAACTTTCTCCATTGAAGTAGTTGCCTAACGGCGTTGAGGCCTTGGTTAGCTGGCGCTTTATGAACCAAGTTTTTGCAGCTTATTAAATAAACGTTTTGTTGTTTTAGTTTGAATTACACAGAACAATCCAATAAATAATGTTATTATCGGGTTTGCAATAGAAATTAAATTTTTATTCCTTTCTAAATCAGAAACCACTGGATTGTAATTAAATGCATTTAATAAATTTCCAATCAAAATAGGAATGCTATGAAGTATAAAATAGAAACCTAAAACTATTAGTGCGACACTTAAAAATTTTTCTGCGTCGAAAGATTCAATACTGTTCTCAACCGTTTCACTGATAATTAGTTTATTGCTAAGTCTATCTGCTTTAAACCAAAGGAACCAGCTCACTATTGACCAGAATATTAATAGGAATAGAGGCATTATGAATTGATAGCTAAAAAAGTCGTTCTGAAAATTTGGTTCTTTATTATATTCTAATAATGCAATAATTGTTGATAATAAATTTAACACGATATAATTGACCAAAATCCATAACGTAAGTATTCGTAAAATTGCAAATGCAAATGATTTTGTTTTCATATTAAATAAATAAATGTTAACAAATTAATTAAGACAGCGAACAAATAATTATACTGCAAAATTTATTTCACTATCGGAATGTTTTTATACAATTCATGAAGTAATCGTTTTTTATTTATTATCCAATTTCTTTATTTATTTAACAAAACGAAATAAAATTCTATTTTCCGCGGAACGTATTTATGCAGGATTTGCATAAATATATTCTCCTGACTTAACAATTAAATAATTCATATGCTTCTAATTTTTGTAGTATTTGCTTCCCTTATTATGTAGTCTATATGTGTAAATGCGATTTCGTTTTTAATATAAAAAATTCAAAGCAGCAAATTTTTCGAAAGAATGTAATTAAATAATTTTTAAAAAAAACATCAGCTCGATTGCTGTTAGGTATTTATGGCTACGCTAACTGACTTTTTATTTCCAAAAAATATTTTCCCTTAAACATATATTTATTTATCGCTATCATTTTTAAAAAGTGACAGATCGACTGCTTCCGCCATCATGCGGTGGCCTGTTTCGCTGGGATGAAGATGATCTCCCGAATCAGCTTCAGGCAAAAGATGAAGCGGGTTTGCCGGATCGCGAAGGGCAGCATCGAGATCAATAACTGCGTCAAAGCGTCCGCTGCTTCGAATCCATTCGTTGACCGTTTTCCATGCAGATTCATGATCAGGTGAATCGTAAAACGAACCGCCGAAGGGAGTCATAGTCGCTCCATAAACAAGAATGCCTTTTGCATGGGCACCTTCAATCATCTCTTCGTATGCAGCAATTAAACCGTCCGCAACTTTGGCTGCACCATCAGCTCCTCGCGATGAACCGATATCGTTTATCCCCTCAAGGATTATCAGCCAATGCACTTTAGCTTGTTTTAATACATCTCGATCAAAACGGCTTAAAGCAGATGGGCCCAAACAATTTCGAAGCACGCAATTTCCGCCTATCCCTTCATTAAGAACAGCTACTTGCTGTGTGCCGGGGTTATCCAGTAGCCTCCGTGCCAGTTCATCCGGCCAACGATTTTGTTTGTTTGTCCCGGAACCTCGTCCATCTGTAATAGAGTTGCCCAGCACTGCAACGGCAGCAGCGGTCTCAGGCGCCATTACATCTATACTGTTGATAGTGTACCAATGATCTGTCTTTGCAGCATTGGGAAAATCAACCGCCGAAACCTTATCCCCGGCAAGCAGATAAGAAGTAGTTCGTGACCCGGGATGTCCGGTTACATCAGGTGATGTATCGCCAAAGTAAATTGTGATTGCCGCATTGCTCCTTGGCTTTAATTCGAAATGAAAAGGATCCGACATAATGCTAGTCCCTGGTTCAATTGTAATCTCCGGCTTTCCACGGAAACTCAATGCATGGTCAGTGTTCGGATCAATTGAACTGCTGTCTATTGGGACTGCAATGTGAACTGCGTTCAGTGTCACCGGACTTTTACTGAATTCATTTGAGAATTTCACACGTAAGCTGTCACCACCGAGTGAAACATGGACTATTTGCCTGAGCGTATTATGACTCAATCCTGGGGAAGGGGGCATATTACGCTGTTCGACAAGCTGTGGTGCAGTACTCCAGGTTCCAACCCATTCTTCGGCGGGGCTGGTTTTGCCTGCTGGTTCTGCGCTGCGAAAAGAGAAAAAAATAAAAACGAAAAGCAGCACAACAAAAGTTTGTAGTACATGGAACAAATTGTGGAATGATTTGAAATGATTGCAAGTGGAACTAACATCTATCAAAGATTTATTAGACATAATTAGATTGTCTCATTTTATCAATATTTTTTTTAAGTATTTTATTTTAACCGAAAAGATTTACTGGAAATAATATTGCCTTTAGAATCTTGGACTTCAACCCGCCAATTGCCTTTCCATGCTGGCATGATAGTCTTAGCAGACCAGGTACGCCATGTTTTTGCTTTAACAGGTAAATTTATTTTTGCCATTTGTTTGTCTTGATAGAACCAAACATGCGAAATTTCCAATGAGTCTGTTTCGCTCTTAAGTTTTGTAAAGCAATATAATTTCCCGGCATCAGCCTTAAATACTGAATCTGTACCAACAGGCTGTCTATTTTCCACCGAAGTACAAACAGCCATATTCTCTACTTCAATTCCAGATGTATTTTGCGCAAATAAAACAGCCGACAACAATAAAGCTATCATGAAAATAAATGAATATATTCTTATCATAATTCTACCTCCAATTATTTTAGTTTAATTAATTGAATAATTTATTATATATCGGCAACCAATGGTGTGACAGGTTATACTTAAATACTATTTTATTTAAGTTTTATCTGAGTTAATATTTACTTTATTTCATTATCATTTTTTCTATATCATCATTCATTCGTAACAATATTTTCATTTTTATCATCGGCTTAAGCATAGATCCGGTTATATTAATAGCTCTAACAAGAAGGCTCTCTCTTTAAAAAAGATTTTCGATCATTATTTCCCAATATAAAAACAACTTCACCAGCAGCGGACAATGAATATTCAAATCTTGTATTTTCAACTACGCCGCTTCCTATCTCAGCAAAAAAAAGATAAAATAAGTAGTCGTTATATTATCTCTAATATATTAATTATAAAAAATATAGAGTTTTGGAAAAATGATGGTCAAGTTGTGTGAATGAATCTTCATTTCAAAACAAGTCTCTATATTATCATTCAATTAAAAAATTAATTTCATTTTGTGCAAAAAATCCTTTTTGTTAGTTTTCCGTTGCAGTAAATTTAAGGAATCACCCCAATGTCAATTAAAAAATTAATTTCGGTTTTATTTACTTTCTTATTTTTCTACGGTTGTACCGTCCCGTCAAATAAAAATGAACCAGGTGAAAATGTTAAGCTGCCTGGCAAATTTGAAAATTACACTTTACTTCCAAATGGATGGAAATTAACTCCAGCTGGAGATCAAATTGGAATAGGAGAGCTGCCGTTAAATTTAATAATTACACTCGATGAAAAATATGCTTTAACGTCCAACAGCGGAACGAAAACAAATTCGATTTCCGTAATCGATCTTCAAAGTAAAAAAGAAATTCAAAGATTGGTTGTTGATAAAACCTGGCGCGGAATTGTATTTAATGAAGATGATTCAAAACTTTTTGTTTCAGGCGCTAATAATAATTTAATTTATATATATGATTTTAACTCAGGCCATTTAACTTTGAATGATTCAATTATTATAGGCAAACCATTTCCAAAAGAAGAAATTTCAATTACAGGCTTGGATTATTTGAGGAATAATAATTTATTGTTCGCTGTTTCCAAGATGAGTAATTCTTTATATATCTGCAATGTTAAAAGCAAAAAAGTAATTAAAAAAATTAAATTTGACAGTGAGTGTTACGATGTAAAAATAAATCACGCCGAAACTTTTGCTTACGTTTCTTTGTGGGCAAAATCAACTATCGCTGAAGTTGATTTAAAGACTTTATCGGTGACAAGGACAATAGAAGTCGGAGATCATCCGACAGAAATTTTAATAACAAAAAATGACGAACGCCTTTTCTCACCAAATGCAAACAACAATTCTGTTTCCGTGGTTGACTTAAAAACCAAAAAAGAAACTGAAAAAATAATTTCGTCGCTTAATGCAGATGCGCCTTATGGAAGCACGCCGAATGCTGTTTGCTTCAATAAAGATGAATCGGTTTTAATTGTTGCGAATGCCGATAATAATTATCTGGCACTGTTTGATATTAGTCAGAAAAATAAATCAAAAAGCATTGGATTTATTCCTGTCGGCTGGTACCCGACTTCGGTTAAAACTTTAAGCTCCAATGAAATTATTGTAACAAACGCGAAAGGGCTTTCATCTAAACCTAATCCCAAAGGGCCGGTTCCAACAGATACTATTAGGCGCCCTGACCAGCAGTATATAGGATCATTATTTATGGGAACATTATCAACCATTAATTTTCCCGATGCAAATACACTGCAGTCATATTCAAAGAAGGTTTATTCCAATACTCCTTACGTTCAAGAAAAAATTTCAGCCGAAGGACAAAATATTATTCCAGCAGATTACGACAATATTGGAAGCAAAAAAATAAAACATGTTTTTTATATAATAAAAGAAAACAGAACCTATGACCAGGTTTTCGGGGATATAGTAGAGGGCAATGGCGATTCTTCAATTTGTATTTTCGGAAAGCAAGTAAGCCCTAACGAGCACCAGCTTGTACAAACATACACTCTTTATGATAATTTTTATTGTGATGCGGAAGTAAGTGCCGATGGGCATAACTGGTCAACCGCTGCTTATGCAACAGACTTCACTGAAAAAACCTGGCCAGTGTATTACGGAGGCAGAGGCGGAGAATATGAATATGAGGGTGGCGTTAAGGTTGCAGCTCCTTCTTCAGGTTATATCTGGAACCAGGTTATGGATAAAAATTTATCTTTTAGAAATTACGGTGAATTTGTAAGTGAGGTCAAAGGAAAGAAGATTACATATAAAGCAAATGATGAAGATATGGTTAAGTACACCAATTCTGATTATCCCGGCTTTGATCTGGGTATTTCCGACATGGTTAGGCTTAATGTTTGGGAAAAAGAATTTGATGAGTTTGTAAGAAAAGATTCTCTGCCTGCTTTCAATCTTATCCGTTTGCCAAACGATCATACCATGGGAACAAGAAAGGGAAAATTAACTCCGAAGGCTTATGTTGCTCAAAACGATTATGCCCTGGGATTAATGATTGAAAAAATTTCCAAAAGTAAATTCTGGAAAGAAAGTATAATTTTTGTTTTGGAAGACGATGCGCAAAACGGATCTGACCATGTTGATGCACATAGATCAACTTTGCTGGTAGTCAGCCCATACATCAAAAGACATTTTGTTGATCATACAATGTATTCAACTTCAAGTGTGCTGAAAACAATCGAACTTGTATTAGGATTAAAGCCAATGACGCAATTTGATCTTTCGGCAACACCAATTTTAAATTCAATTACTGACAACCCCGATTTTACAGCTTACAATTCATTGAAGCCATTAATCGATGTGGAAGCAAAAAATCTCGCCAGCACCTACGGCTCAAAGAGAAGCGGTGAATTTGATTTTGCAGTTGAAGATGATATTCCCGATGTGGAGTTGAATGAAATAATCTGGAAATCAATTAAAGGCAAAGACTCAAAAATGCCCCCGCCGGTAAGAAGCGCTTTTGTAACAGTTGTGCAAAAAGATAAAAGCGATAAAGATTAGCTGACTGCGCAAATGAAAAAACCTTCGAGGTTTTTAAATAATAGTCTAACAGACTTTATAGAATTAGAATTTAGTACAGAGAAACCTCGAAGGTTTATCCCCATAATAATTTTTAAATTATAGCGCAGCTTAACAAACACAATTTCTAAGAGAAATTGTGTTTGTCTGTTTAGAAAGAATTCCTAATTGAAATTTTATTTAAGATGTGCCAAATAAAAGTTTATAACTTTATTTTTGAACTTGCTGCCGCCAAAAATAGATAAATTATTGTGCCCGCCGCCTGGAATTGGATACCACTCTTTTTCTTTTGAAGCAATATTATTATAAATACGTTTTCCATTGTCCGGGGAGATTCTTTTATCGTTAAGTCCGTGAATAATTATTACAGGCTGCGTAATTTGCTTTGCTGAAATTTCAGGCTTCACACTATCAACAGGAAAGTTCGCGATCTCTCCAGATTTATCAACGATCATATTTGAAAAAAAATAAAACGGAATAAATGATATATTTTTAACATAATCATGAATAATTTCTCGTAGATCTGCAAAAGGACTAACTATAACACCGCATTTAATCCGGTGATCTTTTGCCATTGCCTGGACTGCAACTGCCGCACCTAATGAGTGCCCATAAATTCCAAACGGCACTGCGTTTTTATATTTGCTTATTGCCGCATCAATATATTTAGAGACATCCTCTTTTTCATAATAACCATATGTACAGTACTTCCCGCCGCTTTCACCGTTAGCTCGTGAGTCATATAAAATACAATTATATCCCGTATCAGCCAATACAGCAGCGATGCCAAGCATTGTTTCTTTACAACTTGCAATACCGTGCAAGATAATTATGGTTCCTTTGGGTTCATTTGTTTTCGAATTTATGAAATACCCTTTCAATGTAATTGTATCTCCTACATTCAAATCAAAATTCGAATAACTTAATCCATATTGTTCAGGAGATACTTTTTGATCAAAATATTCTGCTATTGTTTTACCAGTAACACGAAGCGGCTTTATTGGCGCATAAGCTAAAACATTATCAATTAAGTAATGTCCGCCAAAAATAATTATTGGAATTAATATTGCGAAAAAAACAAGGAGCCATTTAAGCAGGCGTTTTACGTTGAAGGATTTTTTACTATCCAATTGAAGTAAAATTCATTTGTTGAAATTTAAAAAACCGCTAAGTCTTTAAATGTATTTTTTTCAGCTGACGAAAGCTTACAAGCCTTTTTTGATTTTCATCCCACAAGCTTAACAAAACACTTTTCAGACTGGTCTTTAAAGTTAGCACATTAGCTTTTTGAAGTAATGGATTTTCTTTATGGCACTTTTCCAGCATGTAGTTTGGTATTCTCGGACTAAGATGATGTATGTGATGAAATCCAATGTTGCCGGTAAACCATTGTAAAACTTTCGGCAGTTTGTAATATGAGCTTCCTTTTAAAGCGGCTTGAGTAAAATCCCATTCATTACTAGTTTCCCAGTAAGTTTCTTCAAATTGATGCTGAATAAAAAACAGCCAAGTACCCACCGAGGAAGTTATAATTGTTATAGGTATTTGAATTAATAAAAATGCTTTTAAGCCAATCAGCCAAATCATTAGGCCGACAGCGATTCCAATTGCAAGATCAGTATAATAAACACTTGCAACTTTTCGTGTCATGTTTGGTCGTTTAGGATTAGGAAATCGGTAGAGAATTAAAAAAAGAATTGTAGGAACAAATAAAAACAAAATTACCGGGTTGCGGTAAACTCTATATTTGAGTCTGCCCCATTTAGACAGCTTAAGATATTCGGATACAGTCATGGTATAAATATCACCAACGCCCCGCTCCTCTAAATTGCCGGCACTTGCATGATGTATTGAGTGACTCTTACGCCAATAATGATACGGAGTTAATGTAAAAACACTACAAAACATTCCGCTTAGATCATTCGCTTTTCTGGATTTGAAAAATGAACCATGTCCGCAGTCATGTTGAATTATAAACATACGAACTAAAAATCCTGCCGCTGGGAAAGCCAGCAGAAGAGTTAGCCAATAGCTGTAGCTCAGGCTTAAATACATCATATACCAAATAACAAAGAAAGGAATTGTGGAATTGCTTAATTGCCAGGTGCTTTTCCAGGCGTGTGCTTTATGATATTTTGCTACAAGACTTTTCCAAACCTGCTGGTTTGTTACAGCATTCTTAAAAGATGTCACTTTTCAAACTTTCTATTTAAAACTTATAGGTTTAAGATAAGCATATTGTATAAACCGTGAAGCACAAATATCACATCCAAGTTCATTTTTTAACTTTTAAATAATCTTCTTTTAAAATAGCCATTAAATAAAAATCAATATAATGATTATCAAAATACATTGCCTGCCGAAGCGTTCCTTCTTTCATAAATCCAACTTTTTCATACGCTTTTATTGCGCGTTCATTTTTAACACTGACATGCAACTGAACGCGGTTAAAGTTTAAAGTATTAAAAGCATAATCCACCATTAGCTGGGTAGCCTCTTTTCCGTATCCTTTCGACCAATTTTCTTTTTCTGCTATTGCAATATAGAAAGTTGCCATTCTTCCCGCCCAGTCAATTCGAACAAAAGAAGTACAGCCAATTGGTTCATCAGGTTCTTTTGTACAGACAGTAAAAAAAACTGTTGAATGATCTTGCAATCTTTGTTCAATTCTTTTTCTTTGTGCTTCAATAGAAGTTGGCAAAGCATAATATAAATATTGTCGTGGTTCCGGATGATTTTCAGAAAGTGCAATTATGTTTTCATCCCCGGGTTCAGGGGATCGCAAATAAATTTTTGTTCCGATTAAAAATGGATTTTTCATAAACTTAATCTTGGTTTATATCTTTATCCGCATCTCTTCTTAAAATTACAAGCGTCGCATCATCTTCCCATTTTTTGTTCTTGCCAAATTTAGAAGATGCGTTAAATATTTCTTCTACAATCTGTTTTACATGTTTGTCTTTATTTTCAGACACGATTTTTTTAATTCCATCAATACCAAAATCTTCCGAACGCAAATTTTTCCGTTCACTTATTCCATCGGTATAAAGAATAAGCAGAGAACCAGGTTTTAAAAATGCATGCCCCCTTTGCAAATCAATTTCAGGTAATGCACCAAACAATAGGCCGGTTGCTTCAAGCTCGGTGAAGTTTTCACCATCAAATAATATTGCAGAAGGATGTCCGGCATTTACGTAAAGAAGATTCCCGCTTTTATCTATTTCAGCATAGAATAAAGAAATAAAATTTGTAGAATAAACACTTCTGTAGATAACGTTATTCAATTTTTCAAAAGTGTAAACCATTTTCATATGCTTTTCAAGACCCATGCGTAAGCCGGTCACAACATCTCTCGCAAGCAGTGCAGCCGGTAACCCATGTCCGCTTGCATCCCCAATACAGAATCCAAAATTTTTATCATCAAAATTAAAATAATCATATAAGTCACCCCCAACCAATTCTGCCGGCTGAGATTTACTTGCAATTTTAAATCCCGGAAATTCAGGTGCGGTTATAGGAAGTAAACTCTGCTGAATATGTGCCGCTTGTTCCATTCCCGTTTTTACAGCTTCATTAAAAAGCCTGTAATTTAGCATAGTGCGGACTGCGTTCAAACATAATTCGATTTCCTCCCTGACCCAGCCGCTTCTCAATTCAAAAATTATTATCCACCTGTAATCGGCCCCACGGACTGTGATCGCAGCAGGAATGCTGTACCAATCTTGATTTAGTAATGAAGGATCTATTGTCAAATGAGGATTGTCAAAAATATATGTTTTTGATTTTAATACTGCCTGAAGAGCATCTGATTCAGTTGGAATTTTTACATTAGTTTTTCTTAATTTATTGCCGGTCGATGCAATTAAAATGTAATTTTCTTCTGCTTCTTCAAAAATCCTTCCATTACCTATTTTAAGATCCTCCCCGAAAGTTTCTTCAAGCTCGGATACAATTGTGAACAGAAAATCTTTCCCTGATTTTTCTAAACCGATTTTTACTAAAAGAAAGTCTAATTTTTTATAAAATGTTTTTGGGTCTAGCATACTCAAATGAATTTTTAATTGATTAGAAAAAATAACTAATTATGATTTAAGAAAATAATTTCTTTCGTTTAGATTTAGCTGCGAGTCAATAAAGAAAGGTTGCTTGCCAAAATGATTGCATGATAAAATCAAAGTGAATTAACAATTTTTGAAATAATAAATTCTATAAAGTTTAAAGGGCGGGTAAATTGCTATTTGACTATTCATCTGTTTTAAATTTTAGACTGATTCTCCAGCACGTTTTTAAGTTTTTCAAGTTCTCTCGTCACTCTAGCCGCATAAATTCTTTTAATGAAAGCAGAAAGAAATTTAAACATCCCTTTAAATTCGGCACTTAGAGAATAGGTAAGTTTGGTGTTGTTTTTTAAGGAAACCACATGTCTAAATCCATTTAAAATAAGCTGGTTATTTGTGGACTGGAAGGCTACTCTCTTATTCCGATTGTACTCAGTAATTTTAGTAGGAACAGAAACTGTCCAATTCATAAATCTGACCGAATAATTACGAATTTCTTTAAGCGATGTTTTTGATTCGTCTTTTTTCATTTCAATTTTGTCAATTCTCCATTTAGAGTCATTTTCGAAATTTGAAATAAAATTGAACACTTCTTCTCTAGGACGATTTATCAAAATACTTTTTTGCACAGTAATCATGGATTTAGCCCTAAATAAGATTTAAGTTATTTTTTGTAAAATTTTAATTTCATCCGGGCTGCAACCCCTGACAAAATAAGTAATCAAATCTAAATAACATTGAATGTTACAATCTGTATTTACTATCACAATTTTGCTTGGAATTTAGGACAGCTTAGAGAAAAGCATCTATCAGTTTTTGACAATAGATTTTTTGGAAAGCTTAAGTAATTGTTTAATATTTATATTGACTAGCAAAACGCCTGACGTAATTATTATTCCGCTTAAAATCATTAAAAAAGTTATTCTTTCATTAAGAAAAATCCAGGCAGTAATTAAGGTTACAAATGGCTCAAAATACAAAAACGCCCCAGCTTTCGCAGCTTCCATTTCTTTTAGTGCTTGAGCCCATAAAACATATCCAACACCGGAGCAAAATATCCCCAAAAATAAAATGGCAATCCAAACCCTGAAAGAAATATGAAATAATTTATCAATAAATTCACCTCTCAAGACCATTGGTGAAATTATGATTACCATAGTGAGAAAAAGGTAAAAGATTGTCATTAACGGCGAATATTGTAGACTGATCTTTTTATTAATTATTGAATAAACTCCCCAAGTAAATGCACTTCCGAGGACTAAAAAATCACCTTTGTTTTTTAGAAAATCGATACTTGATAAATCGCCATGGCTTATTAACAAAACCAATCCAAGAAAGGCAACAATGATTCCAACAGCTTTAATCAGTGTTATACTTTCTTTCATGAAGAAAAATCCTAACAATGCTATAAATACCGGTGCTGTTCCAATTATCCAGCCTGTATTTGAAGCGGAGGTATATTTTAGTCCATAAATTTGAATCAATAAATGAAAGACCGCAACTAATGCCAGCAATATTATCCACGAATGACTTTTAAACTTAATTGAAAAGTCTTGCTTTGAGTATACGGCAATTATTGACAATAAAGTAACTGCAATAAATAATCTTAGTAATATTAGCTGCGGAGGTGTAACTTCAGACAAAGCAAATTTTGTGGCAATAAACGAACTTCCCCAAAATATAGTTGCGGCAAGAGGTTTCCAGTATTTAATTGCTTGGGTTTTCAAATAATAAAGTTCATATTAAAATCTGTGCAAATCCATTTAAATTAAGTTTCGCTCGCCAACCGAGGGTGTTACAGAGATTTTAGCTTGTCAGTCAGAGCTTGTCGGAGACTGACATTACTCAAAAAATTCACACCTGCCTGCTGTGTACTACTTCGATAATCCGCCGGGGCGAACAGTGTAACAGTAAAATTTGTTCCGCAACACTCTCTATCGGCAGATAGATCCGTGTGCTTTTTACAAAAATATTTGAGACTGAATATTAAAAATCTATTTTGATTTCTCTGTTTTACGCGCTGAGGAATAATCTTTCAGATTATAATTTATCACTCTTTCGGGCATTTCAATTTTGACAATTTCTACATTTGATTCAGTGTAAAATTTCGTTGCAAGCGTATCATGAAAATCTGAAAAAACAACAACACGTTTTATGCCCGCGGCTATAAGTGCTTTTGCACAAGTTGTACATGACATATTTGTAATATATGCAGTAGCTTCTTTAATATTTACTCCATGATTTGCTGCTTGCGTCAAAGCATTTATCTCAGCGTGGTTAGTTCTCGCACAATGATTATCAACAATTAAGCAACCAACATCTTCGCAATGCGGCTGACCAGGAAGCGAGCCGTTATAACCAGTTGACAATACAAATCTATCTTTTACAAAAACACATCCGCAATGCATTCTTGGACAGGTAGATCTTTCCGAAGCAAGCATTGCAAGTTTTAGAAAATATTCATCCCAAGAAGGCCTTTTATTTTTTTTGTTCATTTTAATTTTGG
>CAZRMA010000047.1:4589-14426 GCA_964600655.1 uncultured Ignavibacteriaceae bacterium | reverse complement strand
AACAAAATTTATTTATTAGGATTCACTGTTCTTCTTTCGGAAGACGGAGGACAAACTTTTAAATCAATCAGTGAAGATAATGTTCATGCCGATAATCATGCTTTGTGGATTAATCCAAATAGAAAAGGGCATATAATTTTAGGTAATGATGGCGGATTAAATATTTCTTTTGATGACGGCGCTCATTGGGTAAAAGCAAATACACCTGCAGTTGGACAGTTTTACAGCGTTGCTGTTGATATGGATAAACCGTTTAATGTTTATGGCGGACTTCAAGACAACGGCGTGTGGATGGGTCCAAGCAATTATAAGTATAGCAGCGAATGGCAAATGTCAGGCGAGTATCCTTATAAAGATTTGCTTGGTGGTGATGGAATGCAGGTAGTAGTTGATACAACAGATAATAATACAGTTTATACAGGATACCAGTTTGGTTATTACTACAGAATAAATAAAAAAGAAAATAAATATGATTTGATAAGACCTGCACATGAACTTGGAACAAAACCATTCCGTTTTAACTGGCAAACACCGATTCATCTTTCAAATTTTAATCATGATATTTTTTATTTAGGTTCAAACAAACTTCATCGTTCATTAAAAGATGGTGATAATTACGAAATAATTTCTCCTGATTTAACTCATGGCGGAATCAAGGGTGATGTACCCTATGGAACTTTAACTTCAATTGATGAATCACCACTTAAGTTTGGATTACTTTATACAGGAAGCGATGACGGCTTAGTTCATATAACTAAAGACGGGGGCGTTTTATGGAAGGATATTTCGAATGGCTTGCCAAAAAATTTATGGGTAAGCAGAGTAAGTGCTTCATTGCATGATACTGCAACTGTTTATGTTTCGTTAAATGGATATCGATGGGATGATTTTAATTCGTATGTTTTTAAATCAACAAACTTTGGAGATGCCTGGATAAAAATCGGGAATGACCTTCCCGCTGAACCTATTAATGTTGTAAAAGAAGATCCCGTTAATAAAAACATAATTTATGTCGGAACCGATAACGGGCTTTATGTTTCTATTAATGGCGGTGATACATTTATGGGAATGTTTAACAATCTTCCATTTGTCCCGGTTCATGATCTGGTTGTTCATCCCAGAGATAAAAAATTAGTAGTCGGGACCCACGGCAGATCAATTTACATTGCTGATGTTCAATACCTGGAACAATTGGATAAAAATATTTTAGCAAATAATCTTTTTGTTTTTGATATCGAAAATATTACTTACAATGACAAATGGGGAATAAAAAGTTATGCATGGTCTGAACCAGATAAGCCGAAGCTGCAATTAGTTTATTATTCCAATACTAATGAGATTACAAATATAAAAATTAAAACCAAAGATGATGATTTGTTGAATGAGCTATCGGACACAACCGAAAAAGGTTTAAATTATGTTGATTATGATGTGTCTGTCGCTAAGGATAAAATTGATTTTTACAAAAATGAAGTAAACAAAAAGCTAGACGATAAGAAAAAAGATGAGTTCAAAGAAACAGATTCTAAAAAAGTTTATCTTCGTCCGGGAGAGTATAAAATAGAATTTGAAATCAACGGGACAAAAGAATCAAAAGCTTTTGAAGTAAAGCCGCAAAAGAAAAAAGTCCGTGGAAGCGAAGAAAAATTTCCTTAAGTTTAATCAACTCTCTAAGAGGATTTTATGAATTTTTCAACAAATAAATTCTTTAATGTTTTTCTCCTCCTTGTATTTGGAGTGGTTACAGTTTATTATGTAATAAGATTTTTTAATCAGCCAAATAATCAAGTTTTTAATTTTATTGCTGTGGTAATTGGACTAATTGGCGTTTGGCTTAGCTTTAGAGATTATAAAAAAAGTCAAAAAGCAAATGCCAAAAGTCAAAATGAGGATGAGGGTTTACCTTAGTGCATCTAAGAAATCTTAGTGACTAAGTGGTAAAGATTTTTTTCTTTTGACACTTAGACACAGAGGACACAAAGTCCCAATAAGAAAAAAGTAAAAATTAAATTTTCGTAACTCCTTTTTTACCGCATTGTAAATCCATTTCTAAAATTTGTAAATTTGCATCTCGTTACAATAGCTTTCTTTGGTAACACTATTCTTTAATTTAAAAATATATTTCGTTGGGAGTTAAAATGAAATTAAATAAATACAGCAGCCGTTTAACGGAACATTCAGCGCAGGTCGGCTCACAAGCGATGCTTTATGGTTTAGGATTAACAGATGAAGACATGCACAAAGCTCAAGTCGGAATTGTAAGCATGGGATGGGAAGGCAACACATGCAATATGCATTTAAACGGGCTTGCTAAAGTTGTTAAAGAAGGTGTAAAAGAAGCCGATCTGATTGGATTTATTTTCCATACTATTGGTGTGAGCGATGGAATTTCAATGGGCACCGAAGGAATGAAATACTCTCTTCCCTCAAGAGATATTATTGCAGATTCAATTGAGACTGTAATGCGTGCTCAATGGTATGATGCTTTAATTGCTTTACCAGGCTGCGATAAAAACATGCCCGGTTCAATAATGGCGATGGCAAGAATTAATCGTCCCAGCATAATGGTTTACGGCGGCACAATTAAAGCAGGATTCTGCGACAACAAAAAATTAGATATCGTTTCAGCATTTGAAGCTTACGGCCAATATCTTTCTAAAGAAATTGATGAAGCAGAGATGCAGAAAGTTTTGCATCACGCTTGTCCCGGCGCTGGGGCCTGTGGAGGTATGTATACTGCAAATACAATGGCCACTGCTATTGAAACACTTGGAATGAGCTTGCCTTTCAGCTCTTCAACTCCGGCAAATGATAATGAAAAATTAGATGAATCTAAAAATGCAGGGAAAACCATCCTTCAATTATTAGAAAAAGATATAAAGCCTCTGGATATTTTGACAAAAGAAGCATTCGAAAACGCAATAACAATTGTAATTGCATTAGGCGGATCAACAAACGCAGTTCTTCATTTAATAGCAATGGCAAAAGCTGCTAAGGTTCCTCTAACAATAGACGACTTCCAAAAAATTTCCGACAAAACTCCTTATCTGGCTGATCTAAAGCCAAGCGGGAAATATGTAATGGAAGATTTGCATGCAGTTGGTGGAGTACCGGCAGTTCAAAAACTATTATTGAAAGAAGGATTTTTAAATGGCAATTGCATAACAGTTACAGGGAAAACTCTCGGTGAGAATATTGAGAATGCAAATGATTTAACTGAAGGACAAAAGATTGTTTCCTCCATAAAAGACCCGATTAAAAAGACAGGACACTTGCGAATTTTATACGGCAATCTTGCAGAAGAAGGTGCGGTTGCTAAGATCACAGGCAAAGAAGGATTGGTATTCAGCGGGCCTGCTAAAGTTTATGATTCTGAGGAAGAATCACTTGAAGGAATTGAAAAGGGAAAAGTTGTCGATGGCGATGTAGTCGTCATAAGATATGAAGGACCTAAAGGCGGACCTGGTATGCGTGAAATGCTTTCTATTACCTCAGCAATAATGGGAAAAGGGTTAGGCAAAACAGTTGCGCTGATAACCGACGGAAGATTTTCTGGTGGAACTCATGGTTTTGTTGTTGGACACATAACTCCCGAAGCACAAATGGGCGGCAATTTAGCTTTGGTTAAAGATGGAGACATAATTACGATTGATGCGGAAAAAAATATAATGAACATCGAAGTTTCAAAAGAAGAACTGGAAAGCAGAAGAAAAAATTGGAAGCAGCCTGATTATAAAATTAAAAGCGGCAGTTTATTTAAATATGTTAAAAATGTTTCATCTGCATCTGAAGGCTGTGTGACTGACGAATAATCGTAAATTAAATTTTTATTAAGAATAAATAGGGCTTGAATTTTAGCTTTTAATTAAATTAAAATAATATAATTTAGCAGAAATCAAATAGGGTGTGTATGTCAATGAATCATATTTTAGTAAATAGATTTTTGCTCGTTTTCACTTTCTTTGCTTCAGCCTCGTGCTATGCGGCTAATGTTGATTCATTGCTTAAAGAAGGCACTCAATTGTGCAAAAGTTTTGAAAATTTAAAAGCCCTTGGAAAATTTGAACAAGCCTATGAATTGGATTCCAACAGTTATAAAACCATTTCAAAACTAACCAAGATTTACAATGACATTAGTGGTGAATATAAAGAGCAGCGAAAAGATTCATTATCAGAAAAATATGTGAAGCTTGGAGTAAAGTTGGCTGAAATGTTTCATGATAAATTTCCAGATAGTTCTTTAACATATACTTATCTAGCTTGGTCTTACGGTGGATTAGCCAAGCTTGTAGGAAGCAAAGAAAAAATTAAGCTGGCAAAAAAAATTGAAGAGAATGCGAAAAAATCTATTCAAATTAATCCTAATGATTTTATGCCATACTTAATTTTAGGAGTTTATTACCGCGAAATTGCAAACTTGAGCTGGATAGAAAGGTTCTTTGCAAATACATTTTTTGGCGATGTTCCTGATGGTTCTTATGAAGATTCAGAAAAGATGCTTAAAAAGGCCCTGGCATTTGACCCTAAAATAATAATTGCAAATTATGAACTCGCTAATACATTACTTCAAGAAGATAAAGAGAAAGATGCAATTAGTTTGTATAACGAACTTTTAAAAATTCCAAATAATGATTTTAGAGATAAGTATATTAAAGAAAAAACAAGGAGAAGGCTTGAGAGGCTGAAAAGTTAAAAACTATATTCTACTTATAAAAAATTTTCAGCATTAAAATCAAACTTAATATTAATAGCCCGTTTTAATTAATCGTTTATATTATCAATGACCTTTTTTTCTATACTCAGACATACCGCCTAAAACATTTATAACATCAAATCCTTTTTTCTCAAGAATTTTTGTCCCTAGTAGTGAACGATGCCCTGTCCTGCAAATTACTGCAATCTCATTTTTTTTATACTTATTTAATTCATTTACTCTTTTTTCAAGATTCTGAACCGGAATATTAATCGAACCGTTGATTTTCCCTAATGGACCAACTAATTCTTGAGGCGTTCTTACATCAAGAACAACAAGATTAGAATCAGTTTTCATTTTTTGAGATAACTGATCGACTGTTATTGATTTTGTTGAATCTTGTGCACAAGCAGTAAAACCAAGCATTAGGACAAAAATAAGTCCATAAATTATTTTAAGTCTTTGCATAATAAACTCCTTTAATGGGGAGATTAATTTAATCCGCAGAGACCGGAAGCGCAACCACCTGTGGAAGGGACATCACAATTGCCGCTATCACAACTATTTGACGAATAGCTTGATGAACCATCAATTGAAGCGCTGAATGTCGATAACAATTTTTTGCTTTTAGCTGAATTACATTTTGGGCAAGTTACTTCTTCTTGATTTACTGATGATTTATGAAGTACATCATATTTGTTTCCGCAATTTTCACAGCGGTATTCGAATATCGGCATGATCTTCCTCTTATATTTTTTTTAATTATTTGAAATTGAAATATTTGGTGATAAAATTATTTTAGTTTTCATCGAATTGGAAATCAGGCAAGCTTTTTCTGATTTTTCAATTAATCTTAAAGCTTTTTCTTTATCTCTTTCTTCTTCAATTACGACTTTAGGTTTCAGCTCTATTTCAGAGATCATAAATTTTCCATCCACTTTTTCAAGTTTTCCAGTTGCTTCACTTTCAAAGGAAGTAAAATTAAATTTAGAGTTTTCCGCAATTGCCAGAAACGTTGTCATCAAACAAATATTTGCCGAAGCGACGTATAAATGTTCGGGCGACCAAAGACCTGCAACTCCGCCGGTAAATTCAGGGGGTGTTGCTACTTTGATTTTAGGGAATGTCGGTTCCGAGAGTTCCCCGATTCTTCCTTCTTTCCATTCAACTTTGGTTGTATAAAAGTGAGTATTTTCCATAAAAAAATCCTTAATAAGTCTCAAATGAGATGATGAAAACTTATTAAGGATTCAAAATTTTATCAAATAGTGGATAGAATTTTTCTTTTATTCTTTTTCTTCTAATCCAAGAAAATCAATTAATCTATCATGTGCGTCTTGCGGCAGCTCAATATTATAATTTCTGTAGCAATCAATTGTAAATTCTACAGTCTTGAAATAATTCTGACATTCAGGGCAGCCGTCTAAATGGGTTTTTATCTCCACGCATTTTTCAGAATTGAGATCTTCGCCCAAACTTTCGCAGATGTGACTCATAACTTCTTTACAAGTAACTTTTTTTTCGTTCATGATTTTAATGCCTTGCTAATTTCATTTCTTAAAAATGCTCTTGCTCTGTGTAAGCGTGATTTTACTGCCGGCACGGATAATTCTGTTATTTTACCTGTTTCTTCAGTTGATAAACCTTCCACATCGCGCAATAAAAAAACGATTCTATACTCGGGCGAAAGCTTTTTTATTGACTCGTCTAATATTTTTTTTAACTCTTCATTTTCAATCGACAAATTAGGCAGCGTATTTGTATCGGACAAATAAAGGTCTTCAAAAACCTCATCGTCGTCAATCGAAATTGAAGGATGTTTCTTCTTTCGAAGCTGCATTAAACAGTGATTAGTTACTATTCTATAAAGCCAGGTTGATAGTTTCGACTTCCCGTCAAATTGATTTAAAGATTTCACCATGCTTAAAAATGTTTCCTGCATAGAGTTTTCTGCTCTATCAGGATCACGGCAAACTTTAAATGCAAAATTATAAATAGTCTTTTCGTATCTTTTTACAAGTTCGGAAAGCGCTTTTCTATCACCAGCTTTTGCTTCATTAATAAGAACATCTTCTTCGGTCATCAGATGCAATTTTCTATTTTTAGATTCATTAAAAGTTCTTTTTGGTTAAAATTAAATAATGTTTTCAATCTTTTGGTTTAGTTTTAATTTCAAGGCTTCGCCATAAATACCAGCTTGCAATTGAGTTATATGGAGCCCAATTATTTTTCTTTGAAATCAAAAACATTTTTTTTTCGTCCGGTAATTTACGAAGATTATATATAATCATAACAGCCCTTTTTAGCCCCAAATCGCCAACTGGAAGAACATTTAATCTTGCTAAAGTAAAAATTAGAAACATGTGAACAGTCCAAACTCCAATCCCTTTTACTTTTGTATATTCTGAAATAATCTGCTCTTCAGTCATTTTGTTAAGATTTTTAAAATGAATTTCTTTAATTAAAATCTTTTCCGATAAATCTTTCACATAGTTAATCTTGGCATAAGACATTCCTAATTTTCTTAAGCTTTCTATTCCGGCTGTCATAATTTTTTCAGGGGTCGGCTCATTTTCAAAAAAATCCCAAAATCTGTTTGCAATAACTTCTGCAACTTTAACCGATAATTGTTGGCCAATAATACTTCGTAAAAATGAAAAATAATGATTTTTCCTTGGCCTAATCGTACACTTCCCAACTTTATCAATCACTTCAGCAAGTCTTTTATCATTATTATAAATATGCAAAATTCCGTTTTCTATTAATAAAGATTTCATTATAATTGAAGAGTTAATTAAACATTATCTTTAATATAAAATAAAAATATGTCTCAACATAAAAACTTACCTTCTGTTTTTGAAAATAAGCTATTTACCGGCGTAGAAGAAAAACAAATAAGTCTTAAAGTTAGTCCAAAAGATTTTATTGAGTACAAAGAAGGCGATATCATTTTTATGAGCGGAGATAAAAGCGAATTTCTTTATCTCATTTTAGATGGTGAGGCAAAAATTAAGCTGCCTGGCTATAAACGGCTTCCTTCAATCGATCAAAAAAATAGAAATGAATTTTTTGGGGAAAAAGAATTGATCGAAAAAACCGATAGAAAATCGTCGGCTATTGCAAATAAGGATACCGTTTTATATCCTATTCCTTATGATAAGCTAATTGGATTAGCTAATAAAAATAAAAAGATTAAAATCAATTTATATAAATTCAGTAAGCTTGAAGCTCCCGATGAGCTGGAAGAAGAGAATACAAGTCAAACTTCCGAATCTGAGGAAGCACAAATTGAATCGGCTGATAATCAAGTAAAGATCGAAGATGATTCAAATATACAATTTGCTCATCCTGATCAAGTTACAGAACCGGAAACAAATGCCTTAACCGATTTTAATGTGACTGAAGATAAAGCAGAACCAAATGAATCAATAAATATAGATTCATCTAACAACGAAAAGCCAGATAAAGATTCTACACAAAAAGAAAGCTTAGATACTGCTAAGTCAGACAAAAAAGAAGAGGGTGAAAATAGATTTTATAATAAATACTTTGGAAAATTTACTGAAGCATTTAATGATGAAAATATTGATAACAAAAAGCTTTCCGAAATACTTCAAGCTCTTCAAAGAATAAACTCAAGGCTGAATATTGACGAAGTTGTTTTTTCAATTTCAGAAACGACAAAAAATTTAACCGGCTCGGATGAATGTTTAGTATTTATAGTCAACAGGGAAAAACATGAACTATTAGCAAAGTATAAATCTGAAACTGAAATAGATGAACTAATATTTAAATTGAATGAAACCCTTTCCGGAATTGCGGTAGAAAATTATCAAATTATAAATATTAAAAATGTTAATGAAGACAAAAGGTATTCTGCTGAAAAGGAAAGCATAGCCGGCATTGATGCGAGAAGTGCATTATATTTTCCGATAACAAGCAGTGACGGCATGATTGTGGCGGTTATTCAATTATTGAGCACTCAGTTTAATAAATTTACTAGTGTTGAAGAAAATATCCTTTCAATAATTTCAATCCATGCCGCCCAGGCAATCCAAAACGCAATGTTTATTGAATCTACTTTAAGTGAAGATAGAAAAACTACGTTATCAAAAGTTGTTTCGTTTTTATCAAATGATATTTATCAACCAGTAAACGCTATAAATGAATATATTGCAAAAGCAGATAGCAACGGCCATACAGATAAGCTTAAACCATTGTTTGAATTAATAAAAGAGAAGACTACTTCAATAAATAATTTTTCGGAAGCGTTGATTCATTATACTTCTGATGATTATCAAATGAAAGGTTATGAATTACAATTCAGTAATGTTATAAATAAGGCGTTGGAAAATGTTTCTGAATATGTTGAATCACGAAATTCAAAACTATATAAAAAAATAAATGCAGATGCCATGGTTAACATAAATCCAAACGCATTTTATCAGGCAATTTATCAGATAATTAAAAACTCATGTGATTCAATGCCTGAGGGGGGAGATATATTTGTGACTGTAGATAAAGAAGATGATCAGATAGTAATCGAAGTCAAGGATCTTGGCCTTGGAGTGCCTGAAAGTGTTAAGCAGGAAATTTTTGAACCATTTATGACGCAGGGGAAAGAAAATGGTGTGGGCCTTGGACTGGCTGTTACAAAAAAAATTATTGAAGATCACAAAGGAAACATCACCGTTGAAAGCGATTTAGGTGAAGGCAGCAGATTCAAAATATTCTTACCAATTGTAGATAACATAGAATAAATATTTTTCTTCACACTTTGAATTATTTCATCATTTGAATTTTCATATCTTATCTGTTGAAAAACAGATTTACAATTTAGTTACCATTCTCGGCCCTACTGCAAGCGGTAAAACAAAATTAGCTGCACAGCTTGCAAATCATTTTAACGGGGAAATTATTTCAGCAGATTCCCGTCAGGTATATAAAAAGTTAGATATTGGTACTGGTAAGGATTTGCAGGATTATATTGTTGATGGCAAAGAAATCCCCTGTCATCTTATTGATATTTTTGAACCAGAAAATGAATTTAATTTGTTTTCATTTATTGAAGCTTTTAATAAAGCCCACTCTAGTATAAACAACAGGAAAATGCTTCCTTTCCTTGTCGGAGGTACCGGTCTTTA
>CAZRMA010000047.1:0-4489 GCA_964600655.1 uncultured Ignavibacteriaceae bacterium | reverse complement strand
GGTATGATTGAAGAAGTTGAGAATTTGATAAAAGACGGTATAAGTTACGATAGATTAAAATTTCTTGGGCTTGAATATAAATATATTGCCATGCATGTTAATAATGAGTTGAATTATAATGATATGTTTCAAAAGCTTAACAGCTCAATTCATAATTTTGCAAAACGGCAAATGACCTGGTTTAGGAAAATGGAAAGAGAAGGTGTGAAGATTAATTGGATTGAAGGTGCAGATTATGAGCAAGCAAAAAAAATAATTGAAGAAAATTATAATCGCAAATGACTGAATTACCAATTTCTGTTAAAATATATCTCAGCAAATATGCCATCCCCAATTGGCAGCTTGAGTGGAATAAAAATAATAATATAACCCATGTTATTGTTGTTCCGGCCATTTGTGAATTTGAGAATATTCAGAAGCTTTTAAAATCAATTTCACAATGTGATAAAAAATTCTTTAATGAAACGTTAGTGATATTTGTTGTTAATAATTCAAAAAGCTCGTCCATTGAAGTAAAAATTGATAATTTTGAATCCATTTCTTTTCTTAAAAATTACATAGACAATTCAAAAGTTACAGATATACAAATTGGATTGATTGATGCTTCAACTGAAGGAAATGAATTACCTGAAAAAGACGCCGGGGTTGGTTTAGCACGCAAAATAGGTATGGATTGGGCGCTTCAAATTTTTAACTATCAAAGTAATTCAAAGAAAATAATCACTTGTCTGGATGCTGATTGCAAAGTTGAAACAAATTATATAACCGAAATAATTGATAATTTCAACAAAAATAATCTTTCAGTTGGCGTTGTAAATTTTGCCCACGATTTGTCTGACAATAATGAAAATACCAATGCCATAATATGTTATGAAATTTTTTTGCGTTATTACCTTTTGGGTTTGCAATCTGCCGGTTCACCTTATGCTTTTCAATCAATCGGTTCAACCTTGTGCTGTGATTTTAAAAGCTACATCAAGTCGGAAGGAATGAATAAGAAAAAAGCAGCTGAAGATTTTTATTTTATGGAAAAACTTGCTAAAAATTTTCCGGTTAGTAAAATCAATTCTACAACCGTTTATCCGTCGGCGCGTGGATCCTGGCGTGTTCCATTTGGAACGGGTCAAAGTGTGAAGAGATTTATTAATAAAACACGGGATGAATATCTGCTTTATAATCCTAAAAGCTTTATAATTTTAAAAAAGTGGTTAAAAATCTTTCTTTCAACTGTAAAATATAGTGTGGATGATTATATTTCTGAGGCGAAGAAAATAAATGAATGTCTCCACGATTTTTTGAATTCTAATAATTTTAAAAATAGTTTCGGAAAGGTCTTGAATAATTCTTCTTCTGAAACACAGTTCCAAAAACAAAAAATACGTTGGTTTGATGGTTTTAAAACATTAAAATTAATTCACTATTTAAGAGACAATGGTTTTCCGCTTACGAATATGTTTGATGCACTTGATGAAATGTTAATTCAATTTGACAAAAATATAATTTACGAAAAAAATGAAGGCGGAATACCTGATTTAGAAATTCAAAAAGAATATTTAAATATTCTTAGAAAGCTTACTTGATTTTTAAAATGATTAAAAAAACTGCTCAGGACGAAATTCAAAATTACCTAACCGATGCAGCAAATGTTAAAGGCTTTTGCGATACGGTTTATATTCCAGAATCAATAGAAGAAATTTCAGAATTATTAAATAAAGCAAATAAAGAAAAAACACCGGTTACTATTTCCGGTAACGGCACAGGCTTAACTGGGGGAAGAGTACCCCAAGGCGGCATAGTAGTCTCTACTGAAAAGCTTAATCAAATTATTGAAATAAATACCGATGAAATGTATGCTATTGTTGAACCGGGTGTATTACTTTCTGAATTTCAATCTGAAGTTAAATCCAAAAATTTACTTTATCCACCTGATCCAACTGAAAGAAATTGTTTTATCGGTGCGACAATTGCAACAAATGCCAGTGGTGAAAAAACTTTTAAATATGGCCCCACAAGAAATTTTGTTTTGGAATTGGAGGTAATTCTTGCTTCAGGTGAAAGACTAAAATTAATTAGAGGTGATAATATAGCCGAGGAATATTCGTTGAATTTAAAAACCGAGAACGGCAATAACTACAATGTAATTATTCCGGATTATACTATGCCGCAGACAAAAAATACCACCGGTTATTTCGCTAAAAAAAATATGGATGCAATAGATTTATTTATTGGTTCTGAAGGTACATTGGGGATTATAACCAAAGCGAAGCTCCGTCTTGTGCCTCTTCCTGAAAAAGTAATTTCTTGTGTGGTTTTCTTTGACGATGAGATGAACGCCTTAAAATTTATTGAAAAAGCACGTTACTTATCTTACATGTCAAGAAAAAATAACCTTTCCAATGTTATTGATGCTCTTGCTATAGAAATTCTTGACGAAAATTCATTAAAATTTTTAGCCGAAGATAATTCAAATCTTCCCCCATCTGCCAAAGCTGCTATTTGGTTTGAGCAGGAAGTCACCAATGATAATGAAGATATTTTGCTTGAAGAATGGACTGAATTAATTAACAAGTTTAACGGAGATGAAGAAAGCGTATGGTTTGCTTTTTCAGAAGCAGATAATAAAAAAATACAGGAATTTCGTCATTCGTTAGGTTCAAAAGTAAACGAATATATTTCTAAAAATAATCTAAGAAAATTAGGAACCGATGCTGCCGTCTCAGATGATAACTTTTTAGAGTTTTATAATTTTGCAAAAGATACTGCAAAAAATGCAAATATTGATTTTATAGTATTTGGGCATGCCGGCAATTCACATATCCATTTAAATATGCTGCCAAAGAATGAATATGAATTTGTGAAAGGGAAAGAAGTATATAAGCAAATTTGCATCAAAGCTGTCCAACTTGACGGCACTGTTTCGGCTGAACATGGAATAGGCAAAATTAAACGCGACTATTTAATTGATATGTATGGAATCGAAAACATAAAAAAAATGGCTGCAATAAAAAAAGTGCTTGATCCAAATTGGATTTTAGGAAGAGGAAATATTTTTAGTGAAGATTTGGTTTAACTTTTTAATTCTTTTCTTAAAGATTTATATTCCGGACAATAATCTTTTACATGTGTCCAAAACTTTTTTGAATGATTCATTTCTTTTGTGTGGCAAAGTTCATGAATTATCACGTAATCAATAACTTCTTTTCTAAATCTTAAAAGCTTCAAATTAAAAGACAACTTACCGCTTGAAGTGCAGCTTCCCCATCGTGTTTTTTGTCCGCGAATACTAATTTTATTAATTTTAAAATCAAATTTATTGGCTAAGAAATTTGTTCTTGCAATAAAATATTTTTTTGCATGTTTTTTTAAAAAGACAAGATAGATTTCCATTAAAGAATAATTGGAGTCACTTGGAAGTTTAGCTTGAAGTATTTTATTTTCAAATTTTATTTGGGGCCGGTTAACAAACAGATCATAATTTAGAAGTATTTTTATTTTCTCTCCTAAATAAAAAAAATCAGTTTCACTTTTTTTAATTTTACCAGCATATTTTTTAACCCAATCCTTTTTCTCATTTAAAAATTTCTCGCCATCATTTAAAGAATATCTTTTGGGAATTACTAACTCTAAGCCATTTGAATGATTAATTCTTAATTGAAGATACTTGGCTTTTTTGCTGAATCTGATTTGATAAGGAATAGTTTCTTGATTAATCAGGATTGCTTTAGGTGAATTATTTTGAAGCTTTTTCAAGTTTTAACTTTATCGATTTCTTAATTCCAATATCTAAACAAATTTAGGTGGATTACTTTTTTTGTAGGTTGTTTTGTCTTTAGAATCCTGCAATACTATTCCAAGCTTGTTCAATTCATTTCTTATTTTATCAGATAGCGCATAATTTTTGTCCGCTTTTGCATCTGTCCTTAATTGAATTAGTAATTCTATTAGTTCATTTTCCAAAGAATGATCAGCTGGTTTGCTCTGATTTGAAAGGTCAACAATTCCAAGAACTCCATCTGCTGTTTTTGTTAAAAAGTCTTTTGCTTTTAAATAAAAATTCAAATCCAGATTTTCATTTTCTGCGATTGTTTTATTTACATCTCTTATAAAATCAAAGATAACTGCAACTGCTTGTGGCGAATTAAAATCGTCATCCATCGCATTTTCGAAATTATTTTTATATTTCTCAAAATCAAATTGAACACTTGTTTCCTTCTCATTCAACTCAGATTTATTTTTAATTTCATAATTAATTTTATCAACTAAATTATTAAGTTTTTCCAATCCTTTATTAGCTGAGGTAAGCAATTCATCCGTAAAATTTAATGGGCCACCATAGTGAGATTGAGCAAATAACATCCGGATTGCTTCAGCTGAAAAACTTTTTAATACGTCTCTTGCAGTTGAAAAATTACCAAGAGACTTAGACATTTTTTCATCATTGATATTTAAGAAACCAAAGTGTATCCAATAATTAACAAATTTCTTTTTA
>CAZRMA010000046.1:0-14467 GCA_964600655.1 uncultured Ignavibacteriaceae bacterium | reverse complement strand
AAATTAGTTCGAAATATAAAATATTAACGGATAAATAAAATACTTCCATTGTCACCTACCATTATCAAACATCTTTATATTCATTTCCTGTTTTGTCAGGATTAAGCGAAAGGAATTATGGCAAATAAAAAAACGCCTTTAAAAGCATACGAAAATTTAGATTTCTTAAATTCTTCTGACGCAAGAATTATTAGAATACTATCGGAATTTCTTGAACCAAAGTCAAAATTCCGAAGACACAAAATTGTTGATACAATTGTTTTTTTTGGATCGGCAAGATTAAAATCAAAAAGGGATGCAGTTAAGGAATTGAATAGATTTAAGACCATTAATCCAAAAACCACTAACTCACTTGCTGAAGAATTGAGAGTTGCTCAGCATATGGTTAAAATGTCAAAGTATTATGAGGACGCTGTTGAGTTATCCAAAAGATTAACTGAATGGTCTTTAGGTTTAAGAACTAGTGCGAACAGGTTTATTATTTGTACAGGTGGAGGCCCTGGAATTATGGAAGCGGCAAATAAAGGTGCAAAGTTGGCTGGAGGTTATTCAATTGGATTAAATATTAGTATCCCATTTGAACAATTTGTAAATAAGTATGTATCAAAGGAATTAAGCTTCGAATTTCATTATTTTTTTATGAGAAAATTTTGGTTCGCATATTTAGCAAAAGCCCTAATAGTTTTTCCAGGCGGCTTTGGAACTATGGATGAATTTTTTGAAATACTAACATTAGTTCAAACAGAAAAAATAAAGAAAAAACTATTGCTGGTAGTTTATGATGAAAAATATTGGAAGAGTATAATTAACTTCGATGGATTAATTGAAAATGGTGTGGTCAGCAAATCTGATATAAATAATATTTCATTTTGCAATTCAGTAGATGACGCCTTCAAATTGATAACAAGCCACTTTGATAAACATTATTCAAAAGAAAAAGAAAATGTAACAGGTGAGCCTAAAATAGAATTAAAATAAAAATAAAAAAAGCCCCTAAAATTAGGGGCTTAAAGTTTATTCAAAATTATCTATACGATGTGCACGTCTGGCAGCCTTCATCTTTTCCATCCTCTTTTTTATCGAGGGCTTCACAAAGAATGTTCTCTTCTTATATTCTTTAAGAACACCTGAACGTTCGTATTTTTTCTTAAATCTTTTAAGGGCTTTATCTATAGATTCATTATCGCCTAATGTGATACCAACCAAATTATTTCACCTGCCTTTATTGGTTTTTAATTTTAAGATATTGCTTCAATTAATTTTTTACTACCTAATTTTTGAAATTCAACCGAGATTGAACTGATTCCATTTGATAAAATTTCTTTCGAAACCACTTTACCAAAATCGTCCCAATTTTCGTGATAAATTGCTTCTCCGACAGTAAAAGACTTCTTTGGCGAATAAACGGTACAATCTTGATTTTCAATCCCTTCTAATGATGGCTTTTTTATTTTGACATCTTCGGTTAAATTAATAACCATAGTCTGCTTACATTTTTTGCATTTAGCCCATCTTTTATTTTCACCTTCCAGTGCAACTACTTCCCCAGCTAATTCCATTTTTTGCACTGCATTACAAACGCTGCAAAAAGCCTCAATATTTTTTACTCTTGCCATTAACTTATCCTACCTTTCGGAAAAACTGACTTTAAATATACCAAACTCATTAAGTATTCGCAAGTATATCATATTGCCCTAAATCTCTTTTTCAGAAGGAGTTGTGACTAATACCGGTTTTTTTGAGAATCTTATAACTTTTTCAGCAACACTGCCCAGCAAAGTATGAAGTACCCCGGTTCTGCCATGGGTTGCTATTACAATCAAATCAATATTATTTTCTTTACTGTAATTAATTATCTCTTGGTAGTCAATTCCTTTTCTAATAACCGGCTTAATTTCCACATCTTTACCGCCGCGAATTTTTACGACGGATTCCTCAAGAGATTTTTGAGCATAATCTTCAATTGATTTTTTTATTTTATCTGCTGATAAATCCAATGATCGGATCGCTAATATTGGAGGAGTCTTTTCCAAAATATGTACAAGATGAATTACAGCACCATATTGAAGTGCTAAATCGACTGCATAATTTCCCGCCGTAAGTGATAAATTGCTAAAGTCTGTTGGAAGAAGAATATTTCTAATTTGAAACATATTTGCCTCTGATTTAAAAACTAATGTTATACCAATTAAACTGGAAAGATTTTGAGTAATATTACAATTTAAATTTTAAACAATAAAATTAATAAATTAACGCGTTTCGTATTTCTCCTTTTTTCTGATCAATATTGTAAATAAATCCATTTACAACAATATATTTAACAACATTATTTTTCTTAATTACAAAATTAGGATTGCTTCCTAATTTTATTTCTTTAGGATTTAATTCTCGATTTCCAGTTAAAATATTTATTGGCAGCTTTGTATATTTTTCCTCAAGATTTTTCGTAGAATCCAATTTCACATTTGTGTAACCTTGCCTATACAAATCATTAAAATCGAGTTTCTCAATTTCTTCTAAAGATGGTAGAATGTCAGGATAAGTTTTCCCAATCTCTATTTCAAAACCTTTGAAATCATAATCTTCATAGCCAAAAAAGACAGATAAATCTCCAATATCCTCAACGGATGATTTTATGTAAAAAGCTTTCGCGCTGTCTGTGTTTATTTCGGAGTGATTTATTCCAACATCAATTAAATATTCGTGCCCTGCATTTTTGTATTTTAAATTTCGCAGCAAAACATCCATTAAATCAGTTTCATTAAAAGGAATATCATCATATACGGAATCATCTTCATTTTTATATGTTTCTTCTATTATACTTCTGCAAGCAGATAGCAGTGTAATAAAATTTAGTTTGCGTATGTACTGCTTTTCAATATCATCTTTCCAGCCACCTGATTCAATCAATATTGTGCTTGTTCCCCATCTCTGAAAATTATCTCCAAATGCTCTGGGCTCGAAATCATCATCGTATTTTGCAATATGGCCTGGAATTATTCCGGATAAAATTTCATAAAGTTCACCAATTAATTTTATTGCATTATCTCTAACCGGATTAATAGTTTTTTCATAATTAATTGCCGGGGCAAGGAACGAAATTGTTGCTGATTTAAAACTATTCCCCGCTGTGTAATGTGTGCTTTGGTCATGAAGGTTAAATCCAAAATCAGCTTTTATATCTTCAAATGTTTTTCTCAGGATAATACCTTCAGGTGTTTGCTGCCTAACAGCGTCTCTATTTATATCAATTTCAAAAGTGTTTCGGCGGTGAAATACTTCAGCGCCATCCGGATTAACCATAGGCATTACATACAGCGTAGCTTGATTAAATAGACTATCTCTAAAAGCATTGTAATGATCATTGGCATTTAAGAAATTAAATATATCAAACAAAGCCATTGTAGCTGTTGATTCATCTCCATGCATCTGTGACCATAGAAATATTTTTTTCTTGCCATGTCCAATTTTTATTAAGTAAATATCCCTTCCTTCAGCTGAGGTTCCTGCTTTATTAACCATAAAATTATTTTTATCTTTTAAACGTTCGATTAATGGAATTATATCAGAATTTTTAAATCTTTTATGATTTATGCTTTGTTCACGATAGTTTGCATAATCGTAATAAAGACTGTTTGCGAAATCAAAACCTTGTGCCATAATATTTCCGGTTATTATTAGAAGAAATAGTAAAAATTTTTTGTGCATTTATTTTTCCGAATTTTTTAACAAGATTAATTTTAGAATAAATATTTGTTTCGATTAACTTAAGAAAAGAATTGGACTTTATAAATGAGTACCTCAAAATTAAAAATAGGTTCAGCAATTCCCAACTTTACCCTGCAAAGTGTTGACGGTAAAAATTATAACTTGGATTCATTTCGGAATAAAAAAGGATTGATAATTATTTTTAGCTGCAATCATTGTCCTTATGTTCAAGCTTATGAAGATCGAATCAAAAAAATTACTGAAGATTATAAAGATGATGTTGCTGTTACCGCCATAAATTCAAATGACGATTCGCAATATCCTGACGATTCATTTGATGAAATGAAAAAAAGAGCCGCTAGCCGAAATTTTAATTTTCCATATTTACGAGATGAAGATCAAAGTGTTGCATTAGCTTTTGATGCTAGCCATACTCCTGAAATATTTCTTTTTGATGATAAAAGAAAATTAGCTTACCACGGTAAAATTGATGACAATTGGAAAGAACCGGATAAAGTTCAAAGTAATTATTTAAGAGATGCCTTGGATGAATTTCTTGAAGGGAAAGAAATTTCAGTACCTGAAACTTTTTCAATCGGCTGTACAATTAAATGGAAAAATTGATTTACTTACTACTAATTTTTCAATGAAGCAATTTATCTCTGAAACGATTATATAAATAAGCACCCAACACAGCTCCAATTAAAGTGAATATAGCCGGATAAGCGCCTGCTCCTATTTGTGCAAAAATAGGCCCTGGACATGCGCCGGTGATTGCCCAACCAATTCCAAATATAACCCCACCAATAATAAATCCCTTATTAAAGTCTTTACCTTCAAATTTCATTTCTTCATCAGTTAAAGATTTAATTTTCATTCTCTTTAAAATTTGAATTGAAATAATACCAACTACAACGGCAGAAACGATTATTAAATACATATATGGTTCTTTAAACAAAAACATTTTATGAATTCTAAACCAGCTTATCACTTCTGATTTTGTAAGAATAATTCCGAAGGCTGTTCCGAGCAAAACAAATACAAAATTTTTCATTTATCAAATAATCTTTCTATAAATAATATGAAACAAATGTAAAAATTAAACCTCCGATAAAAAATGAAATTGTAGCTTTCAGACTAGAAGACTGTGACAAAGATAAACCAGTAATCGCATGTCCGGAAGTACATCCATTAGCATATCGAGTTCCAAAACCTACAAGTACTCCACCAATAAATAATTTTATATATCCTGGAAAACTATAATACATCTCCGGTAAAATTTTTTGAGGCTGCTCGGACAAATAATTTGTGGCAATAAAGGCGCCAATTACTATTCCAATTACGAAATATAATTTCCAACTGTTTTCTTCCCAATTATATTTTAATGTTTTTATTTTTTCTTTCGGCATAACTACGGTACAGATATGAACGAGTGCGGATGATATTCCGAACATTTTATTTCCAATTATGAGCGTAAGCGGTACAAATAATCCTATCAAGGGACCAGCAATATACCAGTTCCAATTTCCGAATATAAATCCCATTAATTAATCTCCATTTTATTTTTCTATGCTGAATGAATAATCTATTTTTGCTGTCTTGTTTAAGATGGCAGTAACTGAACAATATTTTTCCATTGAGAGTTCAATCGCATGTTTAACTTTTTTCTCTTCAAGCTCTCCTTTAAAAATGTAACGGACATTTATTGTTTTGAATATTGAAGGGATTTGGTCGACCAATCTTTCTCCGTCAATAGTTATTTTCAATTCATCAATTTTTTGTTTTTGTTTCTCAAGTATGGAAATAACATCCATTGCGGTGCATCCTCCAAGACCCATAAGTATTAATTCCATCGGTCGTGCCCCGGCATTTTGTCCGCCAATTGAAGGAGCTCCGTCAATATTAACTTCCACACCGGCAGAACCAACTGCTTTAAAATGACAATGTTCATTAACTCGTTTTAATTCTACTTGCATATTTTTTATTTCATTCTTGAATTTTGTAAAGCTTGATTTATATCCTCGATAATGTCGTTTACATTTTCTAATCCGACTGAAACTCTTATTAATCCTGGCACAATTCCGACTTTCTCTCTTTCTTCTTCACTTAGTTTTGAATGGGTTGTAGTAGCTGGATGGGTAATTGTTGTTCTTGTATCACCAAGATTTGCAGTGATAGAGCAAAGTTTTAATGAATCAATAAATCTTTTAGCACTTTCAAGGCCACCTCTAGGAACGAATGTAACTATACCTCCTCCAAGTTTCATTTGTTTTTTAGCGAGCGAATATTGTGGATGGGAAGGCAGGAATGGATATTTAACAATTTCTATTTCGTCATTCTTTTCTAATGCAGCAGCCAACGCGAATGCATTTGCACAATGTTTTTCCATTCTTACAGAAAGTGTTTCTAAACTTTTTGAAAGAAGCCAGGCGTTAAATGGTGAAAGTGCAGGACCTGTTTGACGAGCGAAAAATCTAATTTCATTTAGCAATTCTTTTTTGCCAACAATAATTCCGCCTAATACACGTCCTTGGCCATCAATAAATTTTGTAGCCGAATGTGTAACTAAATCAGCTCCAAAATCGATAGGGTTTTGCAAGTATGGAGTTGCAAAACAATTATCAACATTTAAAATTAAATCGGTTCCGTTTTGGGAATTATAATTATCTTTTAATTTACCAAGCCATTCAAGATCAATTAATTCTAAACCAGGATTGGAAGGTGTTTCAATAAAAAGCATTTTGGTATTTTTTTGGATTGATTTTTCCCACTCATCAGGACTTGAGGCATCAACGTAAGTATGAGTTATTCCCCACTTAGGAAAAATTTTTGTCAATAATTGGTGTGTTGATCCGAATAGTGAGCGGCCTGCCAATATGTGATCACCGGATTTTAACAACGCTCCAAAACCTGAAAACACGGCAGCCATGCCAGTAGCAAAGGCAAATCCATCTTCAGCTTTTTCAAGTTGAACCATTTTATCAATAAATTCAGTGGTGTTAGGATTTGAAAAACGAGAATAAATATTACCCTCAATTTCATCTGTAAACAAGGCTCTTCCCTGCTCTGCATTTTCAAAAACAAAACTGGATGTCAGATATAAAGGAGTTGAATGCTCTCTATTACTTGATCGTTCAGTTTGTGTGCGAATAGATTTAGTTTCAAAATTTTCCATGGGGTTACTGCTATTATAGTTTAAATAATAAAAAAGCCTTTCGAAGGAAAGGCTTTGTAATTTTCAATTTTGTATCTGCAAACCTTTCAAATAATAGTCCTATCACAGCAACAAATTTCCATACAAAATGGGATCGGTATTATTTGAAAGTGATTTGATTTCATCTGTCTAAAGTTTGTTTCGATTTAGGTCGCAATATAGGAAAAATAATTTTATTTTCAATAGCTCCTCAAATTGTATTGCTTTTTAATTAAGCTAAATATTAAGATAATTTTTAAAAGCATGTTAAAATTTTAAACCAAATTTTAATATTGCACGTCTAACCATTGTAAAATGCAAATTACATTTATTCATTTCAATAAGAGTGCATTCATAAAAATATTATAATTATAACTTTAATTTTAGAAAATATAATTTGTGATTTAAATCTTACTTAAATAAAAAAGATTATTTTTGACTTTTATTTGGAATACAAAATTTTCAAATTGACAATTAAAGATGCCATAGTTAAATGATGATCAGTTCCCTAAAAAGTAAAACTATTGTGTAGAACATTTATGAATTAATTACTCTACTATTTGATGACATGTTAATTACAAATATTTCACACTTAGAGCGGAGTAAACTATGCTTATCAACCCACGTGATAGAAGTAATTTCTTCCAAGGCTTGCTAATACTGCTTGGCAAAGAAAAAAAATTAACCCAGGATGAATCCGAAATGCTAATGCAAATTGCAAAGTCTTTGGGTTTTAATTCGGAATATGCAGATAATGCCATCAAAGATTTTTTGAGAAACAAATTTATCATTGAAGACCCACCAGTGTTTTCAGATTGTAATTTTGCTGAAATATTTATTAGAGATGGAATGAAGCTTGCACTAGCAGATAAAATATTAAATTTCGATCAGATTGACTGGTTATCAAAAACTGCTTTGAAGAATAATTTATCCAAGCAATGGGTATTTATCGAATTAGAAAGTCTGCTTGATAATTATAATACAAGGGCTGAAAGACATTTTGATATACAAAAATATGTTGATCCGCTTTACAATACGAATTCTTTTGCTAATTGAAAGAAAAGAAATCCAAAGAATTCAAAAATTATAAGCATTTTTTTCACCTAGTCTTGTTTTGTAAAGCAACATTAAGTTCAAAACAACTTTCATTAAATGATGCGATTTTTATCGCACTTCATCAAAATACCGATTTAATGAAATAACAAAACAGTTTGGCGATAAGTACAGCTGTAATAAAGTGTGAGTATTGTAATTTATTTCTAATTTAAACTTAAATGGATCATAGAATTAGCAATGGATAAGTGAGGCGAAACGAAAGTTGATTATTTCGGCAGGGCAACTATACTTCCACATTTTGAAAGTGATATAAAAGATTATTCTTTATCTACAGAATTGAGCTACACTAATTTGGAGCGTTCTACTGTAAAATCTTAATGGGACTCAAGAATTAAATATACGTAGGAATTGGGATTAGTTTAGCATAACATTCGAAGTAAAATTCTTAATTTAGAATCAAATCATTTTGCACTAAATATTAAGTCTATAGCTAAAATTAAATAACAAACCATTTACAATATTTTACACTAACTGAATCGATTTTTTTTACCAAATATCATTAAGATAATTGACTCTATTATTTTATCCGATTTTCTTTTTACTTTTTGGATACAATTTTAAGACTAATAATGAAATAAAAGTTACTAATACAATTCCGAGAAATATTTCAAAAAATCTAATAGGATGAATTCCCGGATTTATAATCATACCTCTTTCAACATTATTTAATTTTAATATGTAGGCTTCTATGTCAGAAATCTGCTGCTGAGTAAGAAGATTTTTATCTCCATAGGCTTCCATTTTCAAAGCTGGATTATCTCCTTGCGGGATGGAGCCATGTTGAATAAATCTATCAATGCCTTGTGAAAATAACTCAGGATCATCATTATATAATTCAGTTGAAACCGGATTAAGTTTAGGAACCATGCCTAACGCTGAACCTTCATCTTTTATTCCTCCCTTGCCGTTACTGCCATGACAGGATACACAAAATTTATTAAAAAGAACTTCACCTTGTTCTGGGCTTCCCATTATATATGCTGCTAAACCGATTTTAGATTTTTCAATTGAATCTGTTTGGGTATTATTAGTAGATTCATTTTCGGATTCTTCTGAACCTAATTCGCTTCCACCTGGAAGTCCAACAGAGACTGGATGAATTAAAAATGAAACTAAGTCTGATAATTGCGATTTAGATAAAAAAGCAAAAGGCGGCATAATGGATTTTGGGTTATGCAATTTCGAATTTTGAAGTTGTTGAATAAGCCAATTAGTGGATCTGTTTTTTTGAACTTCATTTGTTAGATCAGGGCCCAAAGTACCTCCAGTTCCAAAAACAGAATGACAGCCGATACAGCCAAGAGAAGTAAATAAATTTTTACCCAACTTTACAGATTGGGAGTAAACATTAGGTGCTGCCGGTGTGCTCTTATCTAATTTATGTTCATTACTAAAATAACCCGAAAGTGTTAGAACAAATATTGCAAACACAATTATCATTCCTGTGGGAACAACAATTTTTCTTTTAAAAGGATTTCTTTCAGGATTCTTATCAAAGAAAGGAAGTAACAGAAATATTAGTATTAATCCTGAAGGTATAATTACTGTTCCAATAACTTCCCAATTGCCAGGTAAAAATTTTAATGCCTGATAAAGAAAAAGAAAATTCCACTCTGGTTTAGGCACATAAGTATTATCCATCGGATCTGCAGGTCCGGCGAAAGGAGGCGGAACAAACGATGCAAGGGCAACAAGTGCTAAAATAATTAGTAGTGCAATGAGAACATCTTTAAAAACCTGATCTGGCCAGAAAGGAGAAAATGTATTTCGTTTTTCCTTTTCCCATGGACCTACGCTTCCGAATTTTCTGAATGCCATTATATGAAGAGCGACAAATGAAAATAAGATCACTGGGAAAATTGCTGCATGAAGTATGAAGAAGCGGGATAGAGTCAACTGCCCCATTTCACTGCCGCCTCTTAGAAAAAATTGAATGAAAGGACCAATTAAAGGAACAGTTCCCCCAATATTGGTACCGACTTTGGCTGCCCAAAAACCACGCTGATCCCACGGCAAAGCTGCACCGGTGAAGCTCATGGCGACTGTGAATAACAATAATATTACACCGAAGAGCCAGGTCATTTCTCTTGGTTTTTTGTAAGCGCCCCAAATAAAAACTCTCAACATGTGTAAACCTACCAGCACTACAAAAACATTAGCACCCCAATAATGAAGCCCGTGGATCAGCCAACCGAAAGGAACCTCTGTACGAAAATAGTTTAAACTATCATATGCGTGATCGATTGTGGGCACATAGTAAAAGAGTTCTAATATTCCTGTAAAAACCTGTAAAAATAAAACAAGGAGAGTTGCGCTTCCCAGTACATATGAGAATCTGGATCCGCCGGGGATATCTTCATCTAATCCCATTCTTAAAATTTTATCAAGCGGAACGCGTTCGTTAATCCAATTCCAGATTTGATTTACCATTTAAATGCCCTTATATTAAAATTTTCTTTTCAGTACCAATCTGAAATTTCTGCCACTCAACAAAAATAGCATCATCCTTTATCTTAATAGGAAGTGTATCTAAGTTTCTTGGCGAAGGACCTGATAATAATTTTCCATTTATATCAAAAACACTTCCATGACAGGGGCATTCAAAATGGTCAGATGATGAGTTCCAATTATAGCTGCATCCTAAATGCGGACATATCGGAGAAAAAGCATTAATGTTTTCATTTGAATTTTTGACAATCCAAATATTATGCATTTCAGTTTCATTCAAATAAGCATCTTTTGAACTGGTTAAAAAAGGAATATTCACAGGCTTACCGCTTTGAATACTTTCTAAGTCTCCTATCTTGGAAAATGATGAAATACTTTTTTTCAAACTTGGATTAAATATCGAACTTAAGAAAGGAATTCCTAATAATCCTGATGAGATTAGTGCTATCGATGCTGATGCTGTCTTCAGAAATTTCCGTCTGGTAACAGTAAAATCATCATTTTTATTTTCTTCCATTTCTACCTCTGATTTTGGATACAGCAAATCATAAAATGATTTTCTTATAATCTAATATTTATAGTGTAGTTAGAAACCGCCTTTCTTAAAAGACGGTTTCTCTATTATCTAATTTTTAAAAAGCAAGCCAGCCTAGCAGATATAACGAATTGTTATCTGATGCATTTCTTCCAGCACCATCATAATTGTTGCCGGCACCGTTAAATTTATTATAGGCTGCATATTGAATTGAAAATTTTGTGTTATACCAGGGAAGATAGCTTAACTCAGCTATGAACCCCCTGCTGTCAGGTAATCCGGTAGCACTCCCATCAACTGCTTCAGGAGGATATAAAACTAAATCTCCATCTCCAGTAACTGCAAAATAACCTACTGAAAAACCAATCTGCTGATGTAGATAATAATTTCCTACTATTTTAAAGGAATTGAGATTAAGTGATTGATTTGAAGATCCTTCATCATTGAAGGTCGCATCTAAATTTTTCTTCTCATGAATATAACTTGCATGGCCAGTAAATTGATTATCACCCAAAGGTTTTTCATAATTTAAATCAAAACCAATATCATTATATGTATCTGTTAAACCTGAAACACCTTGTACATACATTTCGGTAGACATACCAAACGTACCTATTTCCACATATTGATCGTTAAACTGTTTTTGAAGCGCCAGTCTCCAATATGGCGCTGCTGATTTAATAATCCCGGAACTTGTTCCATCTGGTGGATGAGCGCCTCCTTGTTGTGCCGATCGGTATACACTAAGTTCACCATAAACAAGACTATTAAATAATGCATATGCACCTATGCCGGCAACATTTTGGCCTAAACCATCTTCAATTAATGTTGAAGCCATCGGAGATACTGTAACGGAGGAAGACGCATAAGGAAATCCCCATGCCGGTGTACTATTCCAGATATCTTGAACAGTCGGATTATTATTTAAAGTAACTCCGTATATTAAACTTTCAGCTCCAAGTTCTGTTTGATTCGCATACCTAAGATCCATATTGTCCATTCCAAAAGCAGCTCCTTGATCATCGTAAGTAACCTGAACGAACCCTCCTATGTGCGGGCTGATTTCTCCGCCTAAAAATAAACTTAACTGCTGCGGCAGTGATAAATTATTGTTTTGTGTTTCCGGCTGTGCTTTTGTCTTATAAGTATAAGCAGCTTGGATCATTAAAGATACCGGAGAAATTTTTAGTAGATTTAAACTAACATTATCATTTGTATCACTAACCTGTATCGATTCTGTTCCTACCAGAGTATATCCATTCAGCTTAAACTGCCTGCCGAATGCATTTAGCTCCGGAAAAATTGTGTGGCAAGAACTGCAAGGCATATTTGTTTGGCGTGCAAAACTTGGAATAGGCCAGCTTTCATTTGAAAAAAATAAAAACATAGCAATCATTATTGCCGGTACAGCATATTTCCTGAAATTACAGTTTTTCATTTTTAACCTTTCTATTTTATTTTTTTGCCTAATTCTCTTATATAGTCTACCAGATGCCATCTCTGTTTTTCAGAAAGACTATATTTCCAGGCAACCATTGTTCCATTACCATTGCTGATCTTCCAAAAAATAGCCCCATCGGATTGTTCTTGTGCTTCTTTACTTGTTAGATTAGCAGGTTTAGGGTTTAAACTTATTCCGGCAGGTCCATTTCCAATTCCTTCTTTTCCATGACAAGAGGCACAACTCTGAACAAATATTTTTTCTCCATCTAAAGCAGAGCTCGTTTTATCTTTGAATGGATTTTTTAAATTATCCGCTGATTTAGGAGCTTTCCAGACTTTCTTCCCTTGATTATAATTCCCATTTTGCAGGGCTAAAGCACTTGTCAAGAAAACTGCTGCAATAATCACAATAAAATAACGCATGATATTTCTCCTTTTTATTCCATCGATTCTTTAACTTCATTCTTTAAGAACAGGTGTAATCAATTTTTTTTAAACCTCTTTAATTGATTTAAAATAGGATTACATTTCTAAATTAATTTCCTATAATCATATTTTAATTAACCACAAAATTATAATAACCCTGAACTACATTACCTTATATTACTAGTATTCAATGCCGTTTTGCATTTTCATAGCCGATATAAAAGGCATTTTAGCTCGAAATATTTTTCCACTTGTTTTCTTTATCCCAATTGATACTTCGAAAGACATTGTTAAGATTTAATAATTGAAAGTATGGGAGTTATTATTGTACAGTTAAAGTCTATAGGCAAAAAAAATTGTTCAATAAGAATTCAATATAAAACTAGAAAGTCACCAAATATTTCTTTTGAACTATCATCAATTAATGTGGTTGCATGGGCAGTAAATTAAATTATAATTTTTAATGGTTTATATGATCATAATTCGTAACAAATAATAAATACTCAAGGATTTCTAGTATCAAAACATATACGGATTAGATTAATCTAAAGTAAAAAAAAAATTAATTTATTTTAATGTTGGATGAGTTCTAATTCTGAAATGAATTTGGGATTGATGTTATTTTCCCTTTTTAAGCATAACAGATTGGTAAGTCCTGTGATGAATAACAAGCAGATATATTTTTTAATTAGACTAAGTCATAATTTTTTCTGCGTTCTTTAAATAATTCCAAAATGGATTTTCCAATCTACTTCTTCTCTTCAATTTTTGTAAAATATTTTAATGGAGTTGAAAGAAAGGAATTATAATAATTTTTGTTTTTTTGTCCAATCCTTAAAACCATTTTCCAATTGCTCAAAAGATTCAATGGCAAAAAGATTTGGCTGCAAATGCCAAACGTCATAATCTTGATTAATAATTTTTTCAACTTCAAAATTTTTAACTTCAACATCTTTTGAAAGAGCATGCTGAACTTCACCAAGAGAAGAAATAATTCCAGCACCATAAATTCTCATTTCAGAATTTTGCTGTATCAATCCAAACTCAACAGTAAACCAGTGAAATGTTTCCAACCATTTTTTCTGTTCGCCTTTTGCATTCAACGCAGCTTCACCAAACATTTGATAAAATGATGCGAAATTGGAATTTGTTAAAAGAGGCATGTGCCCGAACATATCATGGAATAAATCGGGCGCTGGGGTGTAATCCAATTCTTTTTTGCCACGGATATAATCTGTTGAAGGGAATACTTTTTTTCTCAATAATTCGAAAAAATCCTGCACATCAATTAATCCTGGAACTCTCGCAATTTTCCACCCGGTTGTTTTCATAAAAACATTGCTCAAATCTTTTAATGCTGGAATTTTTTCAGGTGTAAAATTTAATTTTTGGACCCCATCCATATATTCGTCGCAAGCTTTACCAGGCAAATATTTCATCTGACGTTCATAAAGAAATTTCCAGGACTCGTGATCAGACTGCGGATAATCCGGATAAATTATTTGATTATGTTCAGGCGGTGGAGAAATTAATTTTTGGGGAATGCATCTTGGATCTATCCCCTCTTGTGCAGCTTTTTCATAAGCTGATAAATTTTT
>CAZRMA010000045.1:0-14490 GCA_964600655.1 uncultured Ignavibacteriaceae bacterium | reverse complement strand
TGCTTGAACTTTCAAATTTTGATGCACCTTTATTAAAAGAGCTATCAAGAAAAGCCCCTGGAACTTTTAATCATTCCATGACTATGGGAACTCTTGCTGAAACGGCGGCAGAAAGAATAAATGCAAATCCTTTGCTTGCAAGAGTAGGAGCTTATTATCACGATATTGGTAAAACAATTTCGCCGCAAAATTTTGTGGAGAATCAATTAAACAATCAAAATCTGCATGAAGAATTATCGCCTGAAGAAAGTGTGAGCATTATAGTAAAACATGTTAAAGAAGGTGTTGAACTTGCAGAAGCTAATGATCTTCCGCAGGAAATAGTTGATTTTATTCCAGCTCACCATGGGACTATGACAATATCATTCTTCTATGAAAAAGCAAAAAAATTATATGGCGAAGAGAAAGTTAATATCGAAGATTACAAATATCCTGGTCCTAAACCCCATAATAAGGAAACAGCAATAATAATGCTTGCTGACGGCTGTGAATCAGCAGTCCGTTCTATTGAAGAGCCGGATGCTTCAAAAGTTGAAAATATCATTGATAGTATAATTGCTTCGCGCGTTGAAGATAAACAGCTTGATGAATCTCCGATTACGTTTAGCGATATCAGCAAAATTAAAGAAGCTTTTATAAGTATTCTGCTTGGCCAGCATCACAGGAGAATTAGATATCCAAAACAAGATGAGGTTGAAAAGGGAGTTGAAGAGAAAAAAGTAAAAACATGAATATTTTTTTAAAAGAATATCTCTCGATTTTAAGTCTAGAAAAAAATTTATCGGGAAATACAGTCAGCTCCTATAAAAATGATATTTCATCTTTCATAAACTTTTTAAGAGCAAACAAAATCGATGATCCTTCACAAATTACTTATTTGGATATTATCGATTTTTTTAGAAATCTAAATGAAATCGGTTTATCAAAGACTTCTGCGGCACGTTACTATTCATCACTAAAAGGATTTTTTAAATATCTATTTCAAAGCAATTACATTGAATCAAATCCTATAGAAAAGGTTGAAACGCCAAAACTCTCAAAGAATCTCCCTAATGTACTGTCATTTAATGTAGTGGAGAAAATACTAAATCAGCCTAATACGAATGACAAATTAGGATTGCGTGATAAAGCAATTCTTGAGCTTTTTTATGCTTGTGGAGTTAGAATTTCAGAACTATTAAATCTTAAAATCTCAGATTTGTTTTTTGGTGAAGAAATGATCCGGGTTTTTGGCAAAGGCGCTAAAGAGAGATTAATTCCAATCGGCGAAAGTGCAATAAATTGGATTACAAAATATTTAAAAAATTCCAGGCCTTTGCTGATGAAAAAACTGAAAAGCGAAAATTATGTTTTCTTAAATAGCCGTGGAACCAAACTATCTCGAATGGGCGTTTGGAAAATTGTTGACAGGTATGTAACTGAAGCAGGAATTAAAAAAGAGGTTCACCCACATACTTTTAGGCATTCATTTGCAACTCACTTACTTGAAGGTGGAGCCGACTTAAGAGCTGTTCAGGAGATGCTTGGCCATTCTGATATTTCAACCACGCAGATTTATACTCACATTGACCGTGAATATATTAAACAAGTTCATAAAGAATATCACCCCAGAGGATAAAATATAATGCAAGTAAGCGATAGACTAATTTCATTTTTAACTTTTTTACCGATGTTTTTTATATCAATAACTATTCATGAGTTTGCTCATGCTTTTTTAGCATCAAAACTTGGAGACGACACCGCAAAAAATTTAGGAAGATTAACGCTTAATCCTTTTAAGCACGCCGATTTAGTTGGCACGTTAATTATGCCTATTGCTTCATTTGCTTCAGGGATAGCTTTAATTGGGTGGGCAAAGCCGGTTCCAATTGACCGAAGAAATTTTAAAAATCATTTAAGGGATGATGCTGTTGTTTCATTTGCAGGGCCGCTATCGAATTTCCTGCTTGCCTTTGTTTTCTTTATTGGGTTCATAATTACAGTAAATATGCATTTTGCGAGTCAGCAGTATATTGTAAATATTTTTTGGTATGGCGTTTTTTTTAACATCTTTTTATTTGCATTTAATTTGCTGCCAATTCCACCTTTGGATGGATCTCATATTTTGTACGACGTTTTTCCAAATAATTTTACAGCAAAAATTTTAAACCTAGGCTTATATGGAACGTTTATTTTATTATTATTCATTTACAGCCCGTTATGGGGATTCTTTATTAAATTTATTAATTTCATTTTAGATTTATTCATAAAGCTTGAGAGAATTATCAATGCTTAAAATATTACTTCCGGGTTTATTATTCATCCTGCTTATAGGCTGTGGAGACAATGGTAAAAACTATGAAACTAAACCAGTAGCAAATCAAACATTAATTAAAGAAGATACAACTCAATTTATTTTTGTTGGAATGATTGGTGAAAAGGCGGGTTTATACCAATATGATTTTGAGAATAAAAAGCCAAAAAAATTTTGGTTTTCACCAAGCGAACAGGTTGTTGAACTTTCATTTTCAGAAAATAGAAAGGCCGCTTTTTTTTTAACAGCTAGAAGCTATGGAAAAAGAGGTGTGTTTCCATTTATCACAAGAGTAAAGCTTTATAGCATAGATTTAGATTCCAATAAAGTTAAGTTTATAACCAACATCGGCGGTGGGATGCAAGTTTTTACTGAATGGGTGGATAGTAATAATTTTAAAGTTGCATTAAATTCTATTGATATCAAAGTTTCGGAATACATAAATCAGCGCACTTTTATATTTAATAGATTTGGTAAGGTTTTACTCAATGAGAAAAAGATTTATAACTTTGTAAAGGAGGGATATCCATCGCTTCCAAAAAAAAGTATAAATTTAGAATCATCAAAATTAAGTGGCGAACTAAAAGTGGTTGAGGAAGGCGAAGATAAATTGTTATATCTCCAAAAGGGTTCTGACGATAACTTAAAATTTATATGCAAGGATAATAAAAAATTAAGAGATGTTGCGTGGGGCTATAATAGTTTTGATTTAATATTTTCGACTGCAGATGTTACTCCTGGGAATGAAACCATATATAGCAAAGATCCACAGACTTCCTCTTTATATGTTTATTCTATTAAAGAAGATAGTATAGATGGTAAATGGGACGGTGGGGGATATAAAAATTTCTTTATACAAAATGATAAGCTATTTTTTGATACAGGATTTAAAGAAAATTCTAGCATAATCATTTTTGATTTAAATAATAACAGCCCTGTTGATTCAATAAAAATTAGAGGCGGCTGCGGGTTAGAAAACATTCCCGAACTTCCGGATTACAGTGCTTAGTGAATACTTATTATAGAATATTAACATTTGTAAAACCATATTGGAAGCATATCGCCCTTTCAATGGCCTGTACAATCTTATTTGCACTTTTAAATGGACTTTCTGTTTATTTAACTATACCGCTACTTGATACTTTATTTTCGGAAACTTCCACAACTCAAACTGTTACTCAACCTTCCGCAGTTGATAAGGCGGCCAATCTTTTACCGGACTGGATAATTAATATTAAAGAAGAAGTGTCACAAGCATTTAATAATTATGTTTTCAGTGGTGATAAAGCCGAAGCACTATTCAAAATATGTTTGATAGTGCTGTTTGCCTTTCTTGGTAAAAATATATTTGGATATATGCAGGCTTATTTCTTGGCTCATGCCGAACAAGGAACTATGAAAGACATTCGCGATACTGCCTACCAGCATCTTCATGAATTACCAATGAGCTATTTCAAACAGGAAAGAGTAGGTAATTTAATTTCACGTATTACAAATGATGTTAATATTGTTCAGTCGAGCATTTCTACTACGTTTTTAAATTTAATAAGAGAACCGTTAACAATTATTGTATTTCTTGCCATAGCGCTTAGCATCAGCTGGCAGCTTACTTTATTAGCTTTTATAACAGTGCCTTTCTCCGCTTTGGTTATTGGTTGGATTGGAGTAAAACTGAGGAAGTATAGTTCTATTGTTCAGGCAAAGATGGCAGATATTACAAGTGTTTTACAGGAAACAATATCCGGAGTAAAGATTGTAAAAGCGTTTGGAATGGAAAAATATGAAAACGAAAAATTTAAATCCGAAACTAAAAGTTTTTTTAAAATGATGCTTCATATTGTCCGTGTTAGAAATGCTTCTTCGCCAATTACGGAATTTCTTAGTGTTATTGTAGGAGTGATTATAATTTATTATGGAGGACTTTTAGTTTTACAGGAACATACCATTAAAGCAAGCGAATTTTTAGGATTTTTATTTGCCATCTTTCAACTTATGCCTCCAATAAAAGAATTGAGTGGAGTAAATAATAGAATCCAGGAATCTAGTGCAGCAGCAGACAGAGTTTTTGAAATTATGGACACACCTCCGTTAATTACAAATATTCCCGACGCAAAAAAAATAAATGAATTTAATAATTCTATTAGTTTTGATCATTTATCATTTCACTATGAAGATGCGGAGGAATTAGTTTTAAATGATATAAATTTTACAATAGACAAAGGAAAAATAATTGCATTTGTAGGTCCAAGCGGCGGAGGCAAATCAACGTTAGTAGATTTGATTCCCCGATTCTACGACCCATCATTCGGACGAATATTAATTGATGGGATTGATATAAAGGAATATGATATTCAAAGTTTGCGTTCGATGATGGGAATCGTGACGCAAGAAACTATTTTATTCAATGAATCTATAAAAAATAATATTGCTTATGGATTAAGTGATTATCCTTTCGAGAAGATTGTCGAAGCTTCCAAGACTGCAAATGCACATGATTTTATTATGCAAATGCCTGAAGGATATGATACTGTAATTGGTGAAAGAGGAGTTAAAATTTCCGGCGGACAAAGACAACGTATTTCAATTGCGCGTGCTTTATTAAAAAATCCGGAAATTATGATTTTTGATGAGGCGACTTCGGCACTTGATAACGAATCTGAGCTGCTTGTTCAGGAAGCAATCGACAGGTTAATGGTGAACAGAACTACCTTTGTAATTGCTCACCGGTTAAGTACAATTAGAAATGCTTCGCTAATATTGGTCCTTGACAAAGGAAAAATTATTCAATCCGGTAATCATGAGGAACTTATAAAACAGGAAAATGGTCTTTACAGAAAATTTTATGAGATGCAGTTTAGAGACTAATTATGAATGATCAGAACAAATTAATAAAAATTATTGATCGTTCTATACTTGTTTTTGTTATACTATTTCTTTTAAGCTTGAGCAATTCAATTTTTGTAAACCAGCTTGGCTATTATGGGGCTCTGCTATTAATATTATTTAGATACTTTCTTACCAAAGAAAATCAATTTAAAAAAACCGGACTGGAATTAGCCTTAGTTTGGTACCTTGCCGCCGAAATCTTATCTGCCATATTTACTCAATATCATAGCAATGCAAATACTAATCTTTTAAAGCGTGCTTTACTTATTCCAATAATTTACACTTTTATTGCAGCATCGACAGATTTAAAGAGGGCGAAACTTTATTTAAAAATTTATATTGGAGCCTCGCTAATTACAGTTCTTATTTATCTTTTCTTTTCATACAGATTTTATATTGAGAATTTGTATGGTGTTGAGCAATCAGGACCGTCTGTATTTCAATATCCAATAACTGCAAGTGAAATAATAAGTTTTTCTGTTATCTTTTTATTTGCCTTCTTAATTAATGAAAAAGTTTCAATTAAAAACCGATTGCTCTTGCTAATTGGTTTTGGCCTGTCGGCTTTAGCGTTGGTTTCGACATATAAGAGAACCGGCTGGCTTGGCGCAGCATTCGGAATATTTATAATACTTTTAATTAAGCGGCAATGGAAAATTCTAATTCCGTTGGTTGTTCTGGGCTTAATTGTGGTACTAACTCAAAAAAATATCAGCGAAGTATTTATATTTAATTATTCAAACAGCACTATTATTAAAAGTGTTGAGTTAAAGACGGATGGTCGGGCATACAGTGTATATCCGGAAAAGAATAAATATTTTGTAAGTGATTATGAAGATGGAATTGTTGAATATCAGGATTCGACAATCATAAATAGAATTAAAACACCAGCACCTGTTTATGAATTAAGAAAATGGACAGATGATTATTTACTTGCATATCTAAGTGATACCCGCTTTTTGCTTATAAAAAAGAATGATGATGAATTCAAAATACAAAAAGAATTTTTAACTCCGGGTTTTACTACTTCTTTCAGAATAAACAACGGTTACCTATATATTTTAGATTCCGACAGCGGGCTTACTGTTTACCGCGATCCCAATAATTTTGACAATTACATGCGTTTCGAAAAATTCACTGGTTTTACGAATTTCTATACAGATTCGAGTTATTTTGTTTTTCAATCACCCGGCAATGGAGTAACGATTTATAAATCTGATTATAACTTACCTGGAGATAGTTTATATAGTTATAAAAATTCGAATATTGATTTTTTATATTATATCAATTCAAAACTTTTTGTGTCAGATAATACAGGACTAAAATTATTTAAAGTAGCTGCACATAATTTAGTTCCCCTTGATAAAACAAAAAAAATCATCAAGGCTCTTTATTGGGAACAGAAGGATGATAAATTATTTACGGCTGATCTGAGTAATAAAGTTTTTGAACTTGGTTTCCCGGTTAGCGATTCTATCAATATTAAATCAGTGAACCAACTTACATTTACTCCCAGTTCAATCAGCTATAATAACAATAAACTATACTTTACTTACCTTAAAAGAAGCCGATTATTGAGCATATGGGATCCATATCTTCCTTCAAACTACACAAGATTTGCTTTATGGCGTGCCGGCTGGAAAATGTTTAAAGATCATCCGTTGTTTGGTGTGGGAGATATTGATTTGAGAGAATATTATATAAAGTATAAGCGGCCATTCGACAAAGAAATTCAAGGACACATGCATAATAATTTTGTCCATGTGTTGGTAACTCTTGGGGCATTTGGATTTTTGGCTGTTATTTTTCTTTTCCTAAAAATTGTCATAATTGAATGGAAAGTTTATAAAGAACGAATAAATCTGCCATTTGTTGCTTCATACGCGCTTGGTGCACTTGGATGTTTTGCTGCGTTTCTTTTTTCAGGATTAACGGAGATGAATTTTGGTGATCATGAAATCATAACCTTGGTTTGGTTTACTTTTGGTTTAAATATGGCTTTTTATTTTTTATCACAAAATATGGTAGATTATAACCAATAATTAGTTATTGGATTTAGCATGTTGTTTAGGTAATTTTTTTATAAAGTTGTAACTAAAATATTTTTGATATCGGAGGCGTTTTTTAATGGAAGTAAAAGAAATAAATGAAATAGTTGTTAAGCTTTCTTCTGAATTTAATACTAAAGTCAAAGAAGCGGCGATTATTCTTGCTGCCGGTCATGGCAAAAGAATAAAATCACAGACTTCAAAAATGCTTCATAAGATTTGGGAAGTTTCAACTGTAGAGCGCGTTTATAATGCTTGTCGAAATGGAATAAAAGATATCAATGTAATAGTTGTTGTCGGCATTAAGGCGAAAGATGTTATGAATGTAATCGGAAAAAGAGAAGCCACAAAATTTGCTTACCAGGAAACTCAAAACGGAACCGGACATGCAGTACAGGTTGCCTTAGACAGGATTGATGAAAAACTTTTTGATGGAATTATTTATGTGCTTCCCGGCGACATGGGTTTAATTGATAGCGCCACATTGATTCGTTTTAGAGAAGAATTTATTAGTACTAATTCAGACATGATGGTATTAACCGGAATATTCGAAGGAAATCCAAGCGAGAATTCTTATGGAAGAATAATTCGTGTAAAGGAAGAAGATGTTAACGGCAATGCTTCTGGTAATGATGCTGGAAAAGTTATCGAAATTATGGAGCATAAAGATATTCTTGCTTTAAAAGATGATAAGTCCTATGAAGTTTTGTTTAATAACAGAAACTATTCTTATAAAAAGAAAGAGCTGATTGAAAACAATGAATTTAACTCAGGAGTATATGCATTCAAATATAAAAAATTAATTGAATTGGTGAATCAGCTATCAAGCGACAATGTGCAAAATGAAATCTACATTACAGATCTAATTTCTTTGTTTAACAAGAAAGGTTATTCTGTAACTGCCATCAGTCCACTTGAACAATATGTCGTGATGGGCTTTAATAATAAATCCGTTCTTAAAGAAATGGAAGCAGTCGCAAGAAAAAAAGTTTATGATAAATTAAAAGACATAATAGAAATTGATGATCCTGATGATTTCTTCATTCATGAAAGTGTTATTGATCAAATAATAGAGATGGATAAACAAAATATTCCGCTTGATATAAAAATTGGCAAGGGTGTTTATATTGGTAATAATGTTAAGCTAAATTATAATCTTGATCTCCAAAGAAACGTTTTCGTTGCCGGCAATGTTCATTTTGGACAGAATGTTGTAATCTGGCAAAACGTTCACCTCTCCTGTTTTGAAAATCAGTTTTTAAAAATCGGAAATTATGTTGAGATACTCTGGGGCGATATAATTAAAGGAAATATAGAAATTGGCGATTTTTCAAGAATTGAATCAAGTGTTAATATGACCGGAAGTGATGAGTTCCCACTTCGAATTGGTTCTCATGTTTTGATTAAAGGAACAAGTTATATCTTCGGTTCCATTATAGAAGATGAAGTAAACATTGAGCATAGTGTTTTGATTACCAAAAGGGTTGAGAAATTAGTAAAGCGAAATGGAGAAATTCAGCCCATACGATTTTATCTTCCAATGCCTACTGGGATTGATGCAATTGAAGATTTAAATAATGGATAATATTTAAGGAAAGAAAAAACATTTAAAATGAAAAAAGCTCTTCATCAATTGATAGAAGAGCTTTATTGAATAAAATTAAAATTTACTTTGAATCTTTTACAGTGTCAACAGCATTTAAATGTTTAGTTAACGCAGCCTTCTTTCTCGCGGCAGTGTTTCTATGAATTTTGCCTTTTGTAGTACTTCTATCAATTAGAGCTACAGCTTCTTTATATAATTTTTCGAGTTCTTCTTTTTCAGTTGAGCCAAGGGTTTTTTTAACAACGGTTTTGATTTGCGAATCTATTCTTTTGTTAACATTCTTTCTCTTTTCTGTTGTACGTATTCTCTTCTTGGCCGATTTATGATTTGCCATGCTTTAAAAACCTTTTAAAGTAATAAAAAAATTGACCTCAAATATATGGATTAGTAGGTTTGATGTCAACTTGTGTTTTTGTAATTTTGATTCAAAAATTAAGAATATCGTAGAAATTCGACCTATTTTATGTTAAAAGTCAACGAAATTTATTTCTCGATTCAGGGGGAAAGCACAAAAGCCGGGCTTCCCTGTGTTTTTATACGATTAACTTATTGTAATCTTAGATGCACTTACTGTGATACTGAACACGCTTTTTACGATGGCAAAGATTTATCAATAGAAGAAATATTAACTGAAGTAAAGAAATATAATAGTAATATAGTCGAGGTTACCGGCGGCGAACCGTTAGTTCAAATTGAAAGCATGGATTTAATGAGAACATTATGTGACGAAGGATTTGAAGTGCTTCTTGAAACAAGTGGAAGCTTACCCATAAAAGATGTAGATAGCAGAGTAAAAATAATAATGGATTTAAAATGTCCATCAAGTAATATGATAAAAAAAAATCTATATGAAAATCTAAATTTTATCAAACCATTAGACGAAATTAAATTTGTGATCGGGACAAAAGAAGACTATGAATGGACAAAAGAAATTATTGAAAAGTATAAATTAAATAATAAGTGTGAAGTTCTATTTTCGGTAGTGTTTGGCTCTCTTGAGCCACTTACTCTTGTGAGTTGGGTCTTGGAAGATAAATTAAAAGTCAGGTTCCAACTTCAAATGCATAAGTTTATTTGGTCACCTGAAACTAAAGGTGTGTAATTGAAAATAGCAAAAGAATTTCATTGGGAAATGGGGCACAGGCTTCCTGAGCATTTCGGAAAATGTAAAAATATTCATGGCCACTCATACAAAATGATTGTTGAAATTGAAGGTGATGTTTTGGAATCGGGAATGGTGATGGATTATTATGATTTGAAAAAAATAGTTAAACCAATTGTAGAAGAATTAGATCACGCATTTATGGTTTATAAAGACGACACTCAAATAATAATTTTTTTGGAAGAAATGAATTCAAAAAGAATGATTGTCGATTTTCAATCTACAGTTGAAAACATTTGTACATATTTTCTTATGAAAATTAAGTCTGCAATTGTTCATAAGAATGTTAGCAAACTTAAAGTACGCATTTATGAATCCCATGATGATTATGCTGAAGAAGAAACCACTCTCAACTACTAATTAAATAAATTATGCCGCGATTTAAAATTTATCTGGAATATGAAGGCACACGCTACAGCGGCTGGCAGCTGCAAAGAAATGCAAAGACGGTTCAGGGTCAATTAATTAATGCTGCTGAAGGAATATTTAAAACTTCAAATTTTGAATTAAAAGGAAGCGGAAGAACTGACAGCGGGGTTCATGCTCTTTGTCAGGTCGCTCATCTTGACGTTAAAACAATGCTTGCCCCGGAAATACTTAAATTAAAATTTAATGACTTATTACCATACGATATTAATATTTTAGAAATTGAAAAAGTTCATCATAAATTTCATGCAAGGCATGATGCAATTTCACGTAGCTATATATATCAAATATCAAGAAGGCGAACTGCATTCGGTAAAAATTATGTTTGGTGGATAAAAGACACACTTGATTTTAATAAGATGAATCAAGCGGCAAAGAATTTAGAAGGGATGCATGATTTTGCTTCATTCTCTGATGACGATAAAGAAGAAAAATCAACAAAGGTATTAATTGAAAAAGTAGTATTAAAAGAAGATGGCGATTTAATATTAATTAGAATTATCGGATCTCACTTTTTATGGAAAATGGTTAGAAGAATTATTGGAGTTTTAGTTGAAATCGGAAGAGGAAAGAAAAGCGAAAAAGATTTATTATATTATCTTCAAAATAACACTAATGAACCTGCCAAGTATACTGCTCCACCTTCAGGATTATTTTTAGAAAAGGTTATATATAAAGGTGAAAGTCTGGATAAAGAAATCAAAAGTCCTTTAAAGTTTTCAAATCTTTAGACATTCAACTTTAAACAAATTAAAAAACGTTAACTAATATTATTTTCACTTTAAAATACTTTTTTTTTAGAAAGTAAAAGTATAATCGCTCCTGCTGCAGCAAATAATAATGGATAATAAATCAATTCCGCTTGTCCGGCTTGAATATGAGTTGTTATTGCAGCTACTGTCCAAATAAAAATTCCATAGATTGTCAGCGTACGATAATTAGGAATTAAGATTCCAATTCCTAAAAGTAATTCTATAATTCCAATTGGAAATCTAAACCAAATAGGATAACCCCAGTCTTCAAAGTTTTTAATATCCATATCAGTTCCGATTAGCTTCATTGTTCCAACTGTAAAATAGATTAATGCAAGAATAATTGATCCTATCCAAGCGGCAATATTTTTTGATTTATTATCTATAAGCATATAATGAAATTATTTTGAACTAATTTAAGAATTATCGAATAGAAGTTGTGCGATAGGATTTTTAGTCAATTTTATTTAAGCAATTTTTTCATTTTGATAATTTCATCTCTTAAATTTGCGGCACGTTCAAATTCCAAATCCTTTGCGGCTTGATGCATTTCATCAGTCAGCTGACTGATCAAATCTCGCTTTTGGTCGTTGTCCATATATTTTAATATCGGTTCGGCGACTTTTGAAAAAGAGAAATCTTCCTTCTCTTCTTTTTTCCTCATATCAGCAATTGATGTTGACGACATTATTTCTTCCATGCTTTTATAAATTGTCTTTGGTTCAATTCCGTGTTGTTTATTGTATTCTGTCTGGAGTATTCTTCTTCTGTTTGTCTCTTCAATTGTTTTGCGCATCGATTCAGTAATTTTGTCTGCATACATAATCACTTTGCCATTTACGTTTCGCGCTGTTCTTCCGGCGGTTTGCATTAACGATCTCTCACTTCTTAAAAATCCTTCTTTATCTGCATCAATAATTGCAACTAGAGAAACTTCGGGAAGATCGAGTCCTTCTCTTAAAAGATTAACACCTACAAGTACATCAAAGTCACCGATGCGAAGATCACGTAGAATTTCAACACGTTCCAAGGCATCAATGTCGCTGTGAATGTATCTAACCAGAATTCCAATTTTATCTAAATAGTCAGAAAGATCTTCTGCCATTTTTTTAGTTAATGTGGTAACAAGAATTCTTTCTTTTAAAATGGCACGAGCCCTAATTTCACCAATCAAATCATCAATTTGTCCTTTTATTGGCCGGACAATAATTTCAGGGTCAAGCAAACCGGTTGGACGAATAATTTGTTCAACAATTACACCGCCGCTTTTTTCAAGTTCGTAATCAGCCGGAGTGGCACTTACAAATATTGTCTGGTTAATCATATTGTAAAATTCTTCAAACTTCATTGGGCGGTTGTCCATTGCTGATGGAAGCCTGAAACCATATTCGACTAAAGTTTCTTTTCTCGCACGGTCGCCGTTATACATCCCTCTAATCTGTGGAACGGTAACATGCGATTCATCAATTATCAAAAGAAAATCTTTGGGGAAATAATCCATTAAAGTTGACGGACGCGAGCCAGGAGCCCGATTATCCATATGCCTTGAATAATTTTCTATGCCGGCACAATACCCAATTTCTTTCATCATCTCAATATCGAATTTTGTACGCTGCTCAATTCTTTGTGCTTCCAGATATTTTTCTTCTCTTTGAAAATATTTTATTCGTTCCGCTAATTCTGTTTCAATATCATAAATTGCTCTTTGCACCTGCTCACGGTTTGACACAAAATATTTTGCCGGGTAAACAGGAGCAGAATCGATTTCTTTTAATACATCGCCTGTTATTGAATCTATAATTGAAAGTTTTTCAATTTCATTATCCCAAAATTCAATTCTTATTGCTTCTTCATATTGGTAAGCAGGAATAATTTCAATTACATCACCTCGTGCCCTGAAAGTCCCTCGCGAAAAATCAACATCATTTCTTACATAGTGAATATCAATTAAGTTGCGCATCAATTTTTTGCGTTCGTAAGTGGCTCCCTTTTTCAGGAAGATGATTTGGTTAGCGTATTCCTGCGGCGCCCCGATACCGTATATGCAGCTTACACTGGCAACAACGATAACATCATTTCTTCCTTCAATTAGTGAAGTTGTAGCTTTAAGTCTTAGTCTGTCAATTTCTTCATTGATTGCAAAATCTTTTTCAATATAAAGATCATTTCTAACAACGTAAGCTTCAGGCTGGTAGTAGTCATAATAGCTTATAAAAAATTCAACAGGATTCTTAGGGAAAAAACTTTTAAATTCTGAATAAAGCTGTGCCGCAAGAGTTTTGTTGTGCGAGATTATAAGTGTCGGTTTATTTAATTCCTTAATTACATTTGAAATGGTAAATGTTTTTCCACTACCTGTTACACCGAGAAGCGTTTGAAATTTTTCACCGCTTTTAATCCCTCTGAGCAATGATTCAATTGCCTGCGGCTGATCGCCTGATGGCTTATAATTAGAAACTAATTCAAACTTATTCATAAAAATAATTATTGATATATTTCAACTGAGTGAAAATGGTCCTGGTGCAGATGTCCCTTTAATATTACGGGATTAGCGGTGATTATATCCGATGGAACAATCGGTCCATTCACTAATACTTCTTTTCCCTCCTTATCTAATGCATAAAATGTTGATACACCAGCAGACATATCATTTTGAATCCCTTTCGCTTCATTTATCATCACTTTTATTTCTTTATTGGCGTTATTGTTTGTGTCAAAATTGGAAAACAAACCAAGTTCATCATTAGGGGCGAAGTAAATGGAATAAATAAAATATGTCACAATTAGGAAAAGAAAAGGTAAAATTAATTTTTGTAAATTTTTCATAATGCCTTTTATTGTTTTTGAAATATGTCAATCTGATCGAGGTGAAGAAAAACCGTAAATTAATCTTCCAATTATAGAAGCCGGAAAGTAAGCTTCAACGAATCTGTTCTATCGTCAGGCCCGCAATGACATCTGATTATTTTAAATCGGAATTTAATTTTGTAAGTTAATTATTTTTATGTTAACTATTCAATATAAATTAAATTGTCCTATGTTAAATAATGATCAATAAAAATGAATAATAAAAGCTTTTGGTTAATAATCAGTGGAATAATGGGATTTTTAGCCGTAGCAATTGGCGCATTTGGCGCACATGGCCTTGAAGGCACAATTCCCGAGGATTTATTGGAAGTTTATAAAACAGGCGTAACTTATCATCTTGTTCATTCGGTTTGTCTTCTCGCGATTTCCTTAAGCGGTAACGAAAAATATTTTAAAGCCGCATTATTCTTTTTGATTGGAATAATTTTATTTTCCTTTTCACTTTATGT
>CAZRMA010000044.1:0-14696 GCA_964600655.1 uncultured Ignavibacteriaceae bacterium | reverse complement strand
CAAGAAGTTTATCTGGATGGAAAATATATTACGGATAATTCCGACTGGAAGCATTCCAAAGTAATCACCTTCAATCAAAAACGTGATCATATCTTAGCGGTTAAGTATACAAATAATGATTCGCAGTATTACAAAGATGCCGGGTTCAGTCAGGGTTTTATGATTGGTTTTGGAAATATAGAAAAAGTAGTGCATTCTGAATTGAAAGAAGTAAGAAGATATTCTAATGAACAAATGTTCTTCACCGCAATTACTTTGGCATTCGGACTACTTCATTTAATATTATTCTTATATAACAGGCGGTTTAAGGAAAATCTTATTTATTCTATTTTCCTTTTTGTTTATGCAGCATCAATTTTTATGGATTATAATTCAAACCTCGCAGTAAACATAACCGGACTGGTTTTTAGTTTAAAAGTGCATAGAATCTTAATGTCGTTAACACAGGTTTTAGTTCTTCTTTCTTTGTATTCAATATTAAAGCAAAAAATTATACCGCTTTTCTGGGTGCTGCTTGCATACTTTTTCTTTGCTGCTATTGCCGCATTTATAAAACCGGTTGACAATTTTATATATCTTCAAATAGGCATTATCCTTATGCTTGCTGAAAGTTCAAGAATTATTTTAAAAGCTTCAAAACAAAAAACCGAAGGAGTATGGATAATAGCCACCGGGTTTGCCATCCTGTTTCTATTTTCATTTTATGATTGGCTGCTGGATATGAATTTCATTTCCATGATTGGAAATTTTAATAATGGTTATCCGTTCGGCACTATAGGTCTATTTATCTGCATGTCCGTTTTTCTTTCAAAAAGTTTTGCTAAATCGAACCAGAAGTTAATCCAGCAGGAAAAATTGAACCAAGAACAGGAAATTGAAAACAAATTTCTTGATGCGGAAAATAAAAGGAAATCAGGCGAGCTTGAAGATGCACGTAAGCTTCAGCTTTCGATATTGCCTAAAGGCTTTCCTCAAATGCAGCATCTTGAAATTTCTGCCAGGATGAGAACAGCAGCAGAAGTCGGCGGGGATTATTATGATTATTTTTTATCCGACGACGGAACAATTACTCTTGCTATTGGTGATGCCACAGGCCACGGGATAAAAGCAGGCATTATGGTAGCTCTGGTTAAAAGTTTGTTTGACGCAAAGGCTCATACTTTTTTCATCCCGGATTTTTTTAATCACTGTACAAGAACAATTAAGAAAATGAATTTGGGAAATCTTTATATGGGAATGACTGTCTTGAAAATTCAAAAATACAGAATTACCGCGTCTGCAGCCGGTATGCCGCCGTTCTTTATTTACCGGAAAAGTACTGATTCAATAGAAGATGTAGTTTTAAAAGGAATGCCGTTAGGTGCATTTTATGATTATCAATATCAGCAGAAAATATTTAAAGTTAACCCTGGCGATATAATCCTTCTTTTAACAGATGGTTTTACTGAACTATTTAATTCCAATAATGAAATGCTTGATATTGATGAAGCAAGAAATATCTTCCTGGATGCTGCCCGAAAAAATTCCGGCGATATTATAAAAGATTTTTTATACGCTGCGGATAAATGGCTTAACGGATATCCGCAGACAGATGATATTACTTTTCTTGTTATAAAAATGAAAAATACGGATAAGGATTATTGAAAGTTAAGGTCACGGGAGTATAATTTCAAAATTTCAATTTTAGTTTCATTTATAATTAATGATAAAAATAAATAACAATTTGGTCAAAGACGTATATAATCACATCTATGGAGGGGTGGGTTTATTGTCATGTGGAATTAATTTCTAAATTCCGAAAGATAGATGCTCACCACTTATAATCTCCTGGCTTATTAATGACAACGCATCTTTTTCTATAGGTAATAAAAATTCTGAAATAATCTATTTGTAACTTTCAGTACTTCTATTATTTTTCCGAATCCCAAAAACAAACTTTTATATGCACATGAAAAAGATCTATGCTTTTATGTATTTTTTATTTCTTACTGCTGCATCATCAGCGCAGTGGGAAAAAATTGAAGATATTAAATACTCTTTTATAAACGCAGTTTTATTTGACAGCAATAATATTTTTGTAGGAGCCGACAGTTTATACATAAGCCGCAACAAAGGATTAACTTGGGAATCAAAATCTATTTCAAACGCATCCCCAGAAATTACAGTTTTATTTAAAGCAGATAATAGAATTATTGCGGGAACTTACGGTAACGGAATTTATCATAGTACAAACTCGGGTGAATCATGGCAATCATTTAATAAAGGCATTTCCGGTTTTGCTTTATATGCTAAAGATATGGAGATGTCTGGTGACACGCTTTTCTATGGAACCGAAGGCGGCGGCGTTTATTATTTAAAATTGGATTCGGACACATGGCAGTCATATAATCAAAACCTTCCATCTAATTACGCCTGGACAGTAAACGATATTGCTGTTTCTAACACAAATATAATTTTAAGCTCCGGCGCAAGCGGGTATTATTATATACGCTCTAAAGGCTCTGGCGAATGGAAGGAAAAGACTATTGTAAGGCCCGGTGGAACAACTTTAAACACAAATGCTTTTTTAGCTTTTGGCGATACCGTCTTCTCCGGCAGCAGGTGGGGAATTTACAGGAGTATTGATAATGGTAATACCTGGGATTCAGTGGGAGTAAGAGAAATGCCTATCGAGGCTGTTGCATTTGCAAAGGACGGAAAAAGAATTTACGCCGGTTTCACTCGTTCAGGCGGCAATGATTTTTTTATCTGGTACACCGATGATTTCGGCGATACCTGGAATGTAATGGCTCATGAGTTTCAATATCTTTTAAAACTTTATATAAATGATAATAAGATTTGGGCGGCAACAAATGACGGTCTACGGTTTTATGATTTGACTCCAACATCTGCCGAACCAATATATAAACCAACGGAATTTAAATTGAATCAGAATTATCCGAATCCATTTAATCCAACTACAAAAATAAAATATTCCGTGCCCTCTGTAGGGACACAGCGCGCTGTGTTCCTACAATTAAAAGTTTATGACATGCTTGGAAGAGAAGTTGCAACTCTAGTAAACAAAAACCAGCAGCCCGGTAATTATGAAGTTGCATTCGATGCTTCAAATCTTTCAAGCGGAGTATATTTTTATAGGATGCAGGCAGGAGAATTTGTGCGGTCAAAGAAAATGATTTTAATGAAATAAAGATTTGTGAATTAGCTATCACATAAACGACATATGTTATAGAAATATTTCTGTCTAAATTTAACTTTCAAAGGTATTTTTACAATATTTATTTCATTATTAATAAACTTTAAAAACAAGGAAGAGAAATATGAAAAGACTTACCGGAGTTTTATTAATCCTGTCAATAATTATATTGGCTTTTACAGTTATCTCTTTTACACGTCAAAGTAATTCTCAAGTAGATAATTTGGTTGGAACCTGGAAAGCAAAAGTTCAATTCAAAACCGGTGCATTTGCAGGCGTAAAAAATCTTGAATTTATGTTGTCATTTAATTCCGGCGGCACAATGACTGAATCTTCAAATTATGACGGCATGCCGCCTGTGCCTCCTGCTTACGGGATTTGGAGAAAAACCGGCGACAAACAATATGAAGCTAAATATGAATTCTACATTACTAATGTACCTGCTTCATTTGAAGCATTAGCAAAAATCGGCGGGTTTAGTCCGGCTGGTTATGGAAGACTCACTGAAAAAATTATTCTTTCCGCGGATGGAAAAACATATAAATCTAAAATTAAGTTTAATGCATTTGACATAACCGGGAAACAAATGGCTGCTAATGATGAAGCAGATGTAGCTGCAAGCCGAATGGAGTTTTGAAATAATTTATGTTTTAAATAACCCACCCTGCCTGTCCGGCAGGCAGGCCCTGCACCCCTCCATGGGAGGGGAATGGGATGATTTATAAAGCTTCATAAAATTAATTTATCTCTTTTATCAAAAACCCATCTGTAAATTAATAATGCAATTGCTGCTATTAATCCTATCGCTGCAAAATAATACCAAATATAATGAGAATGATCATAAGCATGTACTAATTGTTCAGAAGTTAAAGTTAATGGGTCAGGCGCATACGCAGTTAATAGATAACCTGAAATTCCAAATCCAAGTATAGAAGAAAGAAATGAATGCAGGTGACTAAATCCCAAATACAAACCTTCTTCTCCTTTGGGAGCTTGAAGAGAAAAATATTCTAAATATCTTGGGGAGATAAAACATTCTGCAATACCCTGTACAATAATTCCTGCAATCATCATAACTGTTATAGGATGTGCAGAAAATAGTCCGAATATCGAAACTGATTGTCCTGTGATCGATTCTAAAATTGGACTTGATGCCATTAACAGTGCAGAGACAGGCATAAGAAACATTCCTATACTCATTGAAGAAACGGCACGAACATTTTTCATCAAGTTTGTTATAAATACTACTGAAATCATTACAACAAATGGATTAACATTTGCAATCCATTCCGGAGAGGCGTGTTCACCAACTGTTCTTAAAACATACTTAGGCATTGTTGCATAAAGCTGATGCTGGATTATCCAAAACCCGGTGACTATTATTATTAATAAGAGCAATTTAAAGTTTGATACAACTTTTAAAAATCCACCCCAAGCTGCTTTAAATGTTTTCCCTTCGCCGTCAATATTTACATTCTTATAAAAGAAGAATACAACTACAAGCGCCACTAATGTCATAAAAGCTGCGTAGTAATTAATTGATTCTAATCCCCAGGAAATACGCAGTGGATATGCAAAAGTTTTTCCGAGAAAAGCCCCGACGTTTACAAGTCCATAAAAAATTGAATAACCTTTTGCTCTTGTAGATTCATCAGTAGTTTTAGCAACAGTTCCTGTAATAATTGATTTTATAAATGAACCGCCGAACATTAAAACAACCAAAGCGGGAAGTACTGTTGCTTTATATGGTAAAGCCCCAAGAGTAAAGTATCCAATTGTTAATAATGTAAAAGCAAGAATGACTGCTTTTCGAAAACCAATTTTATCTGCATATGCACCTGAGAAAGGCGGAAGAAAATAAAGTCCCGCAGCAAACACACCGCCAATCCATCCCGCATCAATGTCACTAAAACCTACAACCCTGGAAAGGTATAAAGTGATTGCTATAAATACTGCATAGTATGCAGCTCTCTCAAAAAGTTCAACGATGTTTGCTGTCCAAAAAGCTCTTGGAAAATTCCATTTTTGTTTTGCTGTTTTATTCAAAGCGGTTCCCTTATTAATAAACGAAAGATTTATTATTTCTTTTTCTATGTTTGAAATTTAATTACTGCTAAGTTAGGAAAAATTTAATTCAAATTTATTAGCAGTTTATTTTCGATTAAAAGGTTTAGTTGAATGCAAAAAGAGAATGTAAAAGCCTATGCAGCATGGATCGCTATTTGTATAATTTGGGGAACTACTTATTTAGCAATCAGGATTGGCGTAGGCCATTTGCCTCCGATGTTATTTGCGGGCCTTCGCTGGCTTATAGCGGGCAGTACCCTTTTGATTTACTTTAAAATTAAAAAACAAAAATTACCGAGAGGCAAAGATCTATTAAATTTAGCTGTTGTTGGATTAGCTTTAATTGGTTTTGGAAATGGGCTGGTAGTTACTGCGGAAAAATTTGTCCCAAGCGGAATCACCGCTTTATTTCTTACTACACTTCCGTTCTGGATGGTTGGTGGAGAGGCCATATCAGGACTTGGAAAGAAACTTAATTCAAAAACTATAATTGGTTTGCTGTTTGGTTTGTCGGGCGCAATTTTAATTTTTAGTCATGATATAAAAAATATTTTCAATTCATCATATATAATAGGTATGCTCTGTTTAACGGGGTCCGTAATATGCTGGTCTTTCGGCTCCATTTATTCAAAGTACAAAAAAGTTGATGTCCCTTTGTTTGTAGGCTCGGCAGTACAAATGTTTATTGCCGGAATTGCACAAACTTCTTTAGGCCTTATTTTGGGAGAAGCAGCAAAATTTCATTTTAATTATGAAAGTTTCCTGGCATTTTCTTACTTACTTATAATGGGGTCACTAATCGGTTATGGTTCTTATATCTATGCTATTGCGCACTTACCATTGTCATTAGTTTCAACTTATGCATACATCAATCCAATCATAGCTTTATTTCTTGGCTGGCTGATTCTTGATGAAAAAATAACAATTACGATAGGGATTGCAGCAGTAATAATATTTTTAGGAGTTATTATTGTTAGAGAAGGGACAAAAGTAGTAAAAAAGCCTAGGTGAAATTTGCTTTAAAATTATTAAAATGTTATTAATTTATGGCAATGAGGTATAAAAAAATGAATTTTATGCTTTTTATAATAGAAATAAAAATTAAAAAATATTATTTATTAATTTGCAGGGTAAAAAATTTCGTCATATTTTAATGTATTGAAACTTTTGGAGTCAAGAATGTGGCAAATAAATCGTTTTTGAAAATAAATTTAGAGTTGACTTTAATTGTGTTTTTCAGCACGTTGCTAAAGTGATTAAAAAAATAATACCATTATTCCTTAAAAAGTTGATATTGAAGACAGAAAATATTTGCAAATTAATTATGAAAATTAATTTGTCTTTAATAAGTTCGTTTCAAGAAACTATCTTTAGAACTTACCAGCAATTTACAATAGTAATTTTCCCAAAAAACAATTCCGAATATTATCCTTTACTATTGTTTAAAATTTTCCGATTTAACGAGGACAAAATACTTTCGACTTATTCATAGCGGGCAGCTGAGTAAATAGGTTGAATCAAGAATTGATATTCTGATTCAGCCGCAAAATTAATTATTTATCTAATCATTAATCTTAGGAGAGATAAAATGAACAGAAAACTTACCGTTCTATTTTTTCTGCTAATTCTGCCTTCATTTATTCTGGCGGGGACAGTAGGAAAGATACAAGGAAAAGTGACTGATCTCCAGAGTGGTGAGCCTTTGATTGGAGCCAACATCTTAGTGGTTGGTTCTTCTTCCGGGGCAGCTACTGACGTGAATGGAGAGTACACTATTCAGAATCTTAGCGCTGGTGTTTACCAGCTTAGAGCTTCTTTTATTGGTTACCAAACAATTAGTGTTTCTAACGTCCGTGTAAATGCCGATCTTACCACGGAAATTAATTTCCAGCTTCCTGGAGAAGGTGTAACCATTGGAGAAGTAAATGTTATAGCACAAAGACCACTTATTAATAAAAGTAACACAAACGCTATAAGGGTCACCACTAATGAGCAAATTCAAGCTTTGCCCGTTAGAGGAATTAATAACCTTATTTCATTGGTTCCTGGTGTAGTTGTACAAGATAATAATGTATACATCAGGGGTGGTAGAAATGATGAAGTTGGATATTACCTCGAAGGAACTAATATAACAAATGCAACTACCGGACAGCGCCAAGTTACAATTCCCCAAAATGCTTTGGAAGAAATTACAGTTCAAGCCGGTGGTTATACTGCTGAATTTGGTGGAGCGAATGGAGGTATAATTCGTACACAGCTTAAATCAGGCGGTCCAGAATTCAAAGTAACTGCTGAATATATCACAGATAATATTGGATTAAAAAATAAAGCCGGACTATACAACGGTAAGGAAGTACTAGGTGCATATTCATATGGCTATAATGATTTCAATGCTTCAATAAGCGGCCCTCTAGCAGGGAACAACATTAAATTTTATGGAATATTTGAAAACCTATCACAAGCAGACCCTAATCCACAGCCGTACCCTGGGTTTCATTTAGGTAAAATTACCGATCCTGCAACAAAGGATACCATTGATTTTGATTATAATGCCGGACCTGCATTAAGGCAAAATGATAATCAATATAACGGAGCACTTACATTAACCTTTGATTACAACCCATTACTTATAAGGTTATATGGAACATATTCCGCCCGTCAATACTACGGTGATACATACTATCCAGCCACAACTGCTACGAATATTTTAAACATGCTGGATTTAAATCGTATCCCGGTTACACATCAAAATAATGGAACAGTTAATTTAAAGATAACACATGTTTTAAGCCCAAGCACTTATTATGAAGTCAGTGGTGGTTTTGTATTCAACCAAGGACATACCTGGGATCCCTATTTAAAAGATAATTATGTTGGGTATGGAGATAGCGTTGCTAATACTGATGCCGGTGCTCCATGGTATAGAAGAACAGGTGATAACAGAACCGGTCAGTACACAGTTCCAGCATTATTATCAGTATTTCAAGGATTTAGTTTTAATGCGCCGAACACACCTATTTCAGAATATTCTAAATATGAAAACCAAAATATTAATATCACTGCAGCATTAAGTTCTCAAGTAAATAAAGAAAATTCACTCAAGTTTGGCGGTGATATTCAAATGATGACATTTAGGAAATATGCTATGCCTAATTCTACAGCGCTTTTACTTGCTCAAAGAGTCAATAGCGGTGATGATTTAGCCAGGACTATAATGTTAAACAACATTAATAATTACGGTTATGATGTACTTGGAAACAGCATTTCGGCCAGCACAAGTGACTATAATGCTGGTCTGATCGCACCGCATAAACCGATTTTTGCCGGTGTATATTTGCAAGATAGACTTGAATACCAGAATTTAATCGTAAATGTCGGTTTAAGGTATGATTATATTAATACAGATAATACCGTAATGGTTGATGTTAACCATCCGGAATTATCCTTTGATAAAAGCACTCACTTTCCTTTAGCAGCCGGCTGGACAAAAGCTCCTGCTTTCAATGGTTTGAGTCCTCGTTTGGGATTTTCTTTCCCCATTACTGATCAAACAGTATTTCATGCTCAATATGGAAAATTTATTCAGCAAACCAGACTTCGTGATATATACAGAGGCGAATATTCATGGTCGTTCCAGGTTGCAAGACCCGGAAACTTTTATACCACTGGTGTAGCAGGTTTTAATGTAAGGCCAATAAGAACTACACAATATGAAGTTGGGTTTACTCAACAATTAGGTGAATTTGCTTCATTTGATTTAACCGGATATTATAAAGATATAAGCGGACAAGTTGTTTACAGCCAGCTTTATCCTGATCAATCAACTGGGTTCCTTGCTTATACAGCTCTAACAAACGGAGATTTTGCAACAACCAAGGGAATTGAAATATCATTCAATATGAGAAGAACCAACAGAATTATGGTAAATGGTTCAGCTTCATTCGAAAGTGCTCAAGGAACCAATTCAAATCCATATGCAAATGCCGGTTTGGTAGGTTCCCCACTAGATCCGAATTATGTTTATAAACCAAATAATATACAACCCTTAGCATTCAATCGTTCACTTAGCGGTAATTTAAATATTGATTATCGTTTTGGTATAGATGACGGCCCAAGTGTATTACATCAATTAGGGGCTAGTTTATTATTAACTTTCTCAAGCGGTCATCCATTCACACTTGGTTTTGGGAATGGGGTTGCCGGAAATCTTGAAGGTTTTAACGCTGGTCGATTCAGGTTAGCTTCTGAACCTCTAGGTTCATCAACTACTCCTGCTAATTTCCAGGTAGATCTTTCAGTTGATAAGTCATTCCTCATTATGGATAAACTTAATGCAACCATTTTTGTAAACGTTATTAATTTGTTGAATACTAAAAATGCAATTAACGTATTTACTAGAACCGGTTCTGCTTCTGATGATGGATATTTGACTTCACCGGAGGGACGTCAGCTAACTGAAAGTTATGGACAAGAATTCGTTGACGTTTACAAAGCCGTTAATCTTGATTATGGTGATGGATACTCTGTTGCAACAGGTAATTATCTATACGGTCCACCAAGACAAATCAGGGTCGGTGTAAGATTAGAATATTAAGCTGAAAAACTAAAAAAGTAATAGGAGTTTAAATATGATCTCGAACAAATTCTCTTATATTCTTATCTTCCTAATTAGTGTTATCTTTCTTGCTAGCATGAATGTAAACGCTAAGGGTGATAAGAAAAATAAAAAGGAGCTGGCAAAAACAGCCGCTCAAGTTGCCAATACCTATATTGACATAAATAATTTATCTACGCTTGTGTCAAATGTTGGTTTTGGAGATTACAACACAAACAGTAATTTGGAAGGAACCGTATATCCCAAAGGTAGCGGTAAAACTTGTATATTTGAAACTGGTTTTGTTTGGGGAGCTATCGTTAGAGGCGAAACCGACCCGCGCGTTGGAGGATCAACTTATTCAACTGGCTTACAGCCAGGGCCAATTATGGTTGATGGTCAAGCTGCTCCTGACCCCAATTCTGATAACTACCGCATTTTTAGAGTAAGGCCAGATATTTATCCTGGCGGTCCTGCTCTCGATCTTTCATCAGAGGCGGCAAATGAAGGAACTTCAGAATCTGCATTACGCGATCAATATGAATTGGATTGGTCTCAATGGCCGGCAGCAGGCACTGCAAATGATTTAGGCGCCCCTTTTAAAGATGTTAATGGAGATGGGAAATATGATCCCAACGTAGATATCCCTGGCGTTCCGGGAGCTGATCAAACAGCATATTGGGTTGCTAATGACCAGAACAAAGATCAAGTGAATTCATTATACGGAACTGATCCTATGGGAATAGAAGTTCGTGCCACTTATTGGGCTTATGCTCAAACCGGTGCGCTTGGAAACATGTACTTTAAGAAATACACAATTATCAATAAAGGGTATCAGAAGTATACTTTGGATAGTATGTTTGTTTCCTGGTGGGCTGATATCGATAATGGTAATGCCGGCGATGATTTTGTAGGAAATGACACCACACTTAGTTTAACGTATTGTTATAATGCTGATGCGGTTGACAACGTTTATTCTCCATTGCCCCCACCTGCGGTAGGCGCAGACTTTTTCCAGGGGCCTGTAGTGGCTGGCAACGCTGGCGACTCCGCAATTTTTAATGGAAAAGTGGTTTACGGTAAACGTAATCTTCCAATGACTGCCGCATATTATTTTATTAATAGTGATCCTGTATTGGTTGATCCTAGCTTAGGCGGTGATCCTGAAGCTTCAAAACAGTTTTACCGTTTGATGAACGGACAGTTACCTTTAACTGGTGTGCCGTATTATAATCCTTCAACCATGGAAAATACTCCATTTGTTCTTACTGGTGATCCTCTAACACGAACAGGATGGATTGATGGTCAGCTTTTCCCTAAAGGCGATCGACGTCAAGGTATGGCATCAGGCCCTTTTACAATGGCACCTGGCGATACTCAGGAAGTTGTAGTTGCCCAAATAATTGCAGGTGCAACACCTGGAGTTGATAGGCTATCTGCTATTGGATTATTAAAATTTTATGACCAAACTGCTCAGACTGCTTATGATAACTTCTTTGATTTGCCGACACCACCTAAAGCACCCCAGGTTCAAGTTACAGCACTTGACAAAGAAATTATTTTGAATTGGGGAACAGATTCTTCTAATGTAGCTGCAACCGAACAGAATCCCATCAAAGGATATAAATTCCAGGGGTATAATGTTTACCAATTACCAAATAGGTCAGCATCATTGTCAGAAGCTAAACGTATTGCTGTTTATGACGTTATAGATGGTGTACTGAAAATAGTCGACCCCTACTTTAATGCAAGCGATGGAGTTGTAGCAGATCATGTTGTTCAATTCGGAGTTGATCACGGAGTTCAAAGATATATCTCGATTAAAACCGATGCATTCAACAGTTCAAACCCTTTGGTAAATGGTATCAAATATTATTTTGCGGTTACTGCGTATAGTTATAAATTCGAGGGAGTGCCTCAAGCTCTTGAAACCCCGATAGCGATTATTGGAGGTGCTAACGGTATTGTTCCTCAAAGTCCGGATCCCGGGGTCAGATATCAAACTGGATCGGATTCTACAACAAACATTACGCATAATGGCACTGCAGATGCAACTGCAGCAGTGCAAGTTGTTGACCCATCCAAAGTAAATGGACATGATTATCGAGCATTTTTAAAGCCGAATTATTATTATCTGGCTGCTGATGGAAAATGGAAGAGAACTAATTACGCTGATTCCATCGGTAAAAAATTAAATAAAGTCGGTGACGTTTCACCTTCTACTATGAGTGGAACTGGTGTTTACGCAAGTAAGCCCGGAACAGTTGACCTTATGATGAGCATTGATTTAACGACCCCGGACGGTGACTATATAGATGGTGCTAAAATAACATTCCCGCCAGGGGTTGTAATTAACAGCGCTGAACCGGTTGCCGATTGTGCAAATGGAAATACCGAAGATCCGGTGATCAGCGGCCAATCAATAATGTGGGGAAACAACGATTCAACAACATTTGGCTGCTTTGACGGAAGTCAATTATTAAAAGTAAATATAAGTTCCTTTACTCCTCCTTTATCAATTGATTATGTTTTGTATGATGATGGCTACGGTGATCTTTATGCAGGAGATTCATTAGGAATAATTAACGCGACTGGTTCATTCCAGGTTACAGCAATTGGCAACAAGTTCGTAACCCAGAATACATGGAATATTATGGACGTAACCACTGGCCAGCTTGTTGTACAAAATCAAACTGTATATGGCGGTGTTGATATATATGCAAACACTGAAGGGCCTGGTGGTTCCACAGGAATATTGCAGAACACGAACCCTACGGACATTACTGCGAACCCTATATTTGGCGGAATGCAGTTTGCCATAGATGGCAGCTATCAAGCTCCAACTGATTGGTTTTCTGCAAAAATAACCAAACCGGAAGGTTCTAGTACAACATTTTCATCTTCAAGTACAGCTGGCCTTGCCGATGGTATCGATATTACAGGATATACTGTTTTTGGAGGTACTATCACAAGTAAAGCAATTGATAATTTCGGAGTCGGTTCAAATGAAATCGAGCAGCTTCAGCAAGATTATGAGCTAAGGTTTACAGGTGTGGAAGATACAAGTGTAATAAATGGTCAAACTGTAATAACAGTAAAAAGTGGTGGTTCAATGGCCACTGTATTTAGATCACAATCATCATTCGAATCTAGGCCTGATAACACTACCGGAGCTACTGGACCATATTTGACAAGGATACCTTTCGAAGTTTGGAATGTATCTGATCCAGCTAATCCTCGTCAGGTAAATTTAACATTTAGAGATCGTTTGCAAGCATCAGATGATAATCCTTGGTATAGTTGGAATGATGAAAACAGAGAATATGCAGTGATCGTAAATTCTGATTACGATCCAAATAAAGTAATACAAGTAGATGATGGTCCGGATGCAGATAATGCATTAGCAACCTGGGTTGTTGTTTTCTGGTCAACACACTGGGCTGTTGGCGATGCAGTAAAAATTACTTATGCCAATCCGCTGCAGCCAGGCAAGGATACCTGGACATTTACAGCACCGGGTGCACCAACTGAATCTGCGGCTGATGCAGTAGCTGATGTACAGCACATTAATGTATTCCCAAATCCTTATTACGGCGTTAATACTCAAGAAATAAATAAGTATGCACGTTTTGTTACGTTCAATCACTTACCGGAAGCTGCGAAGATTAGAATATTTAATTTAGCAGGTGTATTGGTAAGAACGATTGACCATAACGGAACCCAGTTCGAACGCTGGGATTTAAATAACCAAGACGGGTATCCTGTTGGAAGTGGTTTATATATCGCTTACATAGATATGCCAAACCTTGGTACAACGAAAATACTTAAACTAGCTGTTATACAGGAACAACAAGTTCTTGATAGATTTTAATTATGAAGTTTAAAACTCAAGGAGTAAAAATGAAAATTTTATTTAATTATTTGAGTATTCTAACCATGATCCTCCTTGGAGCGGTTAGTGTATACGCCGGAGGAGGGGTTCGAACTGGAACATCAGGTGCTAGCGAATTGCTAATACCTGTTGGGCCACAAGGTATAGCAATGGGTGGATCAAATGTTGCCACCGCTACAGGAATCGAGGCTCTATACTGGAATCCGGCCGGTACTGCATTTATGGATAATTCTGTTTCCACAACATTTTCTCACATGAATTATATTGCAGACATCGGGTTGAACCACGGAGCAGTTTCGGTTAATTTTCAAAGCTTTGGTGTGCTTTCTTTAGAAATCAAAGCATTAGACATCGGTGATATCCCGGTTACTACTAATGAATTTCCTGATGGAACCGGACAGGTATTTACACCGCAATTTTCTGTTTTAGGATTAACATATTCAAAACAGTTAACAAATAGGATTGCTATTGGCGTAACTGCAAATTACTTATCTGAATCTCTTTCTGAAGTTAGTGCTAATGGATTATCCTTTAACGCAGGCGTTGTATACAATGATCTTGGAAACATCTCAGGCCTTAGTTTTGGTATAGCAATGAACAATATTGGCCCTCATATGAAATATTCAGGTTCTGGGTTATTGGTTACTGCTTCACCGCAAGGTTATGAGCGTGCGCCAGGCTATATGTCATTCGATGCGGCATATTTTGAATTGCCGGCTAATTTCACTATTGGTTTCGGTTATAAACCGCAGATTGATGAAGAGAATGCAATTCAAATTTCTACAGTATTCCAGAATAATAACTTCTCGGGTGATGAATACAAAATGGGAGCTGAATACAGCTACAATAATTTGTTGTTCATCAGAGGCGGCTATGACTTGTCACCTAAGTCTCAAAGTGAAGATTATATTTATGGACTAACTGCAGGTGCCGGGATCAATTATGAT
>CAZRMA010000043.1:0-14770 GCA_964600655.1 uncultured Ignavibacteriaceae bacterium | reverse complement strand
GGCTGCCGCCGGTAGGAGGCAATGACGGAGAGTTATCGAATGGATTTGAGAATACGGTAGTAACGACAGAGGCAGCATATACCGGCACTCATTCATTGAAGTTTGTACTGCCGTTTAACAGGGACCCTCATGATGCATGGGTTGGAACTAGAAGAGCACCATTGAACAGTATAGATCAAAATATAAAAGCTGGAGATGTACTACGAGTAAGTGTATGGATAAAAGCCAGTGATTTAGTACCGGACTCAGCAGCAAAATATCCGGGAACATGGTCGGTAGGTATAACACCAATATTCCACAGCGGGTATATGAATAATTCACCGTATGATGAAATCGGTGGACAAGATTTAGTATTTCAATTCCCAAATGTAACGTCATTTGGATGGACAAAATATTATGCAGATATAACAGTACCGGATGATGCGAACGCAAAAGCTTTCTCTGCAAGAATACATATCTACTCAAGGTTTACCGGAACAATATATTTTGATGAACTAAATGTAGAGAAATTAGATATACCACAGATAAGCGGAGTAGGCAGTTTCGAAGGAACATTACCATCGTACTGGACGATGGGCAATAATCCTGGCGAGAACAGTTTAAGCTGGGCAACAGATGAATACAGGTCAATGGGCCATTCATTGAAGATAGAGAAGACGGCCGTAGGCGATTCAGCCAGCTGGATATCAGAGAATATGACAGACTTATGGTCACCTCAGAATTATAAAGATGTAGATATAAAGATAGGCGGCTATGTAAAGACGTTGAATGTAAACACGAATCCGGCTAATGATGATGAGAGATGGTGGATATCGTATAGTTTTTATGATAGTGCCGGAGCAATGATAGGCGAGACAAAGATGCCTATAGACCAAAGCACAGCCAGCAGCAGCGGCTGGATGGCCGATACAAATGCCGTAGGCGAAACGATACTGCCAAAAGATTCCTGGAAGACAATAATAAAATTTGTAGCTGGAAAGAATGCTACGGGAACAGTATGGGCAGATGACTTTATGTTGATAGGCAGAGGCGGTGCATGGGCAGGCCAGGATTGGAACAGCCAGGTAGGCGTGCCGACAGGCTGGAATTACTGGCTGCCGCCGGTAGGAGGCAATGACGGAGAGCTATCGAATGGATTTGAGAATACGGTAGTGACCACAGAAGCAGCCTATACGGGCACTCATTCACTTAAGTTTGTACTACCGTTTAACAGGGACCCTCATGATGCATGGGTTGGAACTAGAAGATATCCTTTGGATAACCAGGGAATGAAGAAAACAATCTCTGAAAATAATAATCATGATATCAGTGCATTAACAAATGTTGGAGCAGGCGACGTAATTAGAATTAGTGTCTGGGTAAAAGCCAGTGATTTAGTACCGGACTCAGCAGCAAAATATCCGGGAACATGGTCGGTAGGTATAACACCAATATTCCACAGCGGGTATATGAATAATTCACCGTATGATGAAATCGGTGGACAAGATTTAGTATTCCAATTCCCGAATGTTACTTCATTTGATTGGACAAAATATTATGTAGATGTAACAGTTCCGGATGATCCAAATGCAATTGCACTATCTGCTAGAATACATGTGTACTCAAGATTTACAGGAACAATTTATTTTGATGATTTAGAAGTTGTAAAAGTTGGAAGCACAACTGGTGTCAGCGATGGAAAAGTTATTCCTGCCAAATTTCAAGTATACCAGAATTATCCGAATCCATTTAATCCTTCTACAACTATAAGTTATTCAATACCATCAGGTTCATTTGTTACTCTTAAGGTTTACGATATCCTTGGAAGAGAAGTGAAAACACTTATAAGCGCACAACAAGCTCCGGGTGTTTATAACATGGTATGGAATGGAGATAATAACTATGGAAGTAAAGTGTCAAGTGGAATATACATATACAGAGTTGTTGCCGGAAGTAAAATTCAAACAAAGAAAATGATCTTAATGAAATAGTACAAAACGAACAAACTCTAAATTTCTCAGAGGAGCGGTCAAAAGCCGCTCCTTTGCAGAAAATATTTGTTCATGCTTTTTTTGAAAATTTAGTCTTTAAATATCTATTGAATTTGAAGTTTTAATACTTCAAAGAAAAATTGTAATGGATAAATTTATGTTTTTATTTATTGAGAGAAAGAAATAAGTATGATAAAAAAATTACAATTTGTTTTTATTAGCTTATGTCTTCTTATAGCCCAGACTAATACGTTCGCGGGAACTACCGGGAAAATTTCCGGTAAGGTCACTGATAAATCAAATGGGGATCCTCTCATCGGAGTTAACATTATTCTTTTAGGAAAAAATTATGGCTCTGCAACCGATGTGGATGGAAGTTATTATATCTTAAATATTCCACCTGGTACATATAAAGTTAAAGCATCATTAGTAGGATACTCTACAATTACTTTTGATAATGTAAAAATATCAGTCGATCAAACAACCAAGCTTGATTTTCAAATGGGCGTAGAAGCAGTTGAAATAAACAATGTAGTAGTTACAGCTTCAAAACCTCTGGTTCAAAAAGATTTAACTTCCACTCAAGAAAATGTAAGCGGGAAAGATATTGCAATGCTTCCTGTAGAAGATGTTCAGTCGGTAATTAATTTACAGGCAGGCGTCGTCGATGGGCACTTTAGAGGAGGAAGAATTGGTGAAGTTAAATACATGATAGACGGAGTTGCAGTTAATGATGTCTATTCTGGCCAGTCAACAATGCAGGCTGATGTAAACAGTATACAGGAGTTACAGGTAATAACAGGAACATTCAATGCAGAATATGGTGAAGCGTTGTCTGGAGTTGTAAACCAAATTACAAAAATCGCCGGCGATGAATATCACGGTGCTGTTTCTGCTTACTCAGGAGATTATGTTACAAAAAGAACAAGCGATTTGTATTTGTATATGGGTGGATTTAATGCTGCTAGGACATACAATCTGCAGGGTAGCTTGAGCGGCCCAATTCCGGGTACACAAGGCTTTGTAAAGTTTTTTGGTTCCGGAAGATATTTGAGCAATGATGGTTTTTTGTATGGAAAAAGGATGTTTAATCCTTCTGATTCTTCAAATTTTTCAACTAACAATCCGAGCAGTTGGTATGTCGGGGCAACTGGAGATAACTCAAATGTCCCCATGAATTTTTCCAAGGAATTAACTCTTCAAGGAAAATTAGCTTTTAAAGTTGGCTCAGGGAAGGGAATTGTTTTTGAGGGTTTATATCAAGATCATAAGTATAAAGACTACGATCATATTTTCAAACTTAATCCGGATGGAGATTATAAAAAATTCCAGACAAGTTTTTTAGGAAGCGTCAGCTATACCCATGTCTTTAGCAACTCTGCTTTTCTTGATGTACTTGGCTCAATGTATTATTCTGATTTCCAGCAATATGTTTATCCGCTGATTGATGCTTCAGGTAACACAGTAAATTTTCATTCGGGCAACAGTATAGAAGGACTTCATCCAGATCCCCGATATGTAAATCCGGAACGAATGAGAGATGTAAGCGGCAACTCATTTTTAACAGGAGGAACAGAAAATTGGCAGTTTTATCACAATACTAAATCTTATACTGGCAAATTAGATTTTACTGATCAAATTAATAATTCAAATGAAATTAAAACCGGTGTTGAAGCAAAATTTCATACATTAAACTATACTGATTTTGAAGTGCTTGTTGAACCTTCAAATGGATATGTTCCTCATTTGCCTGAACCGGGATCATTTGATTTTAATATATACCAAAACCATCCTTATCAATTAGCAGGTTACTTACAAGATAAGATTGAACTCGACTATCTAATTGTAAATGTAGGCGTGCGTTATGATTATTTTCAACCTGATGGAGAAGTGCTGTTAAATCCGGATAGCATTTCTGTGCTGGATAATTTAATCCCGCCATTTCCTTCAAAGTATTTTAAAAAGGCCTCTGTTCAATCACAAATTAGTCCGAGAATTGGAATTTCATATCCAATAACTGAGAACGGTGCAGTACATATTTCTTACGGACATTTTTTTCAGGTTCCTCCGTTCGAATATCTTTATAAAAATCCTAATTATAGAATTGCTCTTAGCGGTGATTTGCCTGAGCTAATAGGAAATGTAATTGGTAATCCTGATTTAAAACCGCAGCAGACAGTTATGTATGAGCTTGGGCTTCAGCAGGAATTAACGCCTGAACTTGGAGTTAACGTTACTACATATTATAAAGATATTAGAAATCTGCTTGGAGTTGAAATCCATATTAAAAATAATTTTAAAAAGTTTGCTAAATATGTGAATAGGGATTATGGTTCTGTTAGCGGTATAACTCTTTCATTTGAAAAGAGATTTATTAATGGTTTAGGTGCAAGTATAGATTATACATATCAAGTTGCTAAGGGTAGTGCCTCTGATCCAAATGCTGCTTTTGATAAAGCTCAAACATCACCACCTATTGAAGAAAATAAAGTATTAGTCCCTTTAAATTGGGACAGAAGGCATTCACTTAATTTTACACTTACACTTGGAGATCCTAATAATTTTATTGCAAGTGCTGTTGGTAAATTAGGATCTGGACTTCCATATACCCCTTCATTTCAAAATCAGAGAACCGGCTTGGAGAATAGTTCAAACAAACCAACTTTTTTTAATGTTGATTTATACTTAACAAAATATGTCACAATAACCGGGGTTAACCTATCATTGTTCTTAAAGGTTTATAATTTATTTGATACAGGAAATGAACTCGATGTATTTACAGATACAGGCAGAGCAGGCTATACATTAGAACTTACAAGAGCACAATCGGCTCCGCGAGGTGTAAATACATTAGCACAATTTTTTGCAAGGCCGGATTTTTATTCTTCTCCAAGACAAATTATTCTTGGTGCGTCAATAGATTTTTAACAAAGAAATTTTTTAAGGTAAAGCTGTGGAAAGAAATAGAATTTATTTAAAAATAATTTTAACGATACTAATTTTATTTTTTTCAATAAATGTCTCTGCACAAAGAATTGTTGATAAAAATAAAGGGAACCACAATAATACAAAGTCCGGTATTATGGATGGTAATCTTGTGCAAACCGTCTTTTATAACTTTGGAGAAATAGCTGATTATAATAATCAGCCTTCAATTAGCGGGGTTTGGCCTAAGGGTTCCGGACATACGTATGTTGATGGTGTAGCAGTAATCGTTCAATCAGAAGTAAACCATAATGGAAATACATTTCATCCGCTTGAAACAAATTATTATGAATATACCAGGGCAGATCCCCAGACTAAAGTAACCTATGGCTGGTGGGCTTTACCCGGATATGCAAGTTTATATCAGAGCAGTGTTGCCAGAAGTGATGATCCAACAACATGGCCCGCATCCTGGCCTGACAGAACAGATGATTGGGATGGGCAGTGGGATGGATTTTTTGGCAAGGGAATAAAAAATGCCGATCTCGAATCTTTCTTTGTTTTTGATGATAATGAGGACAGAGAATATATTGCTAAATACGGATTTTTCCCTGATGCAGACGATCCAACACGCGGTGGATTAGGTATGCAGGTTAGAGGAAGAGGATTTCAATGGTCGCAGGTTTTAGCTCAAGACGTAATTTTTTGGTACTATGAAATTACTAATATGTCTACTACAGATTACCCGAAATCTTTGTTCGCACAATATATTGATTGGGGAATAGGCGGTCATGACAATTCTTCCAATAATGCAGGTGATTACAGCGAAGCTCTCGATATTTCTTATTCATGGTCTACAGTTTCGTTCGGTAGTCCTGGACATTGGAGTCCGGTTGGATATAGTGGTTATGCATTTTTGGAGAGTCCTGGGATCAATGATGATAATAAGGATAATGATAATGATGGACTAACAGATGAAAAGCGTGACAACAATGCTAGTGTATTTATCAATCAACCCGGTGAAGATCCTTATCTGCGAAATCCTTCAACAGATACAACAAGTTTTAGAAATTTTTACAATTATTCTTGGCAGCCTCATTGGGATGCAGATGAAAATGCGAATTGGAAATCTTTTAATGATGTAAATGAAAATGGCAAATGGGACTCAGGCGAACCTTTAAATGATGATGTTGGGGCAGATGGAATTGGACCGTTTGATGATGGTTATGCGGGACCAGATGCTGATGGTACTGAAGGTGACGGTAAACCGGAACAAGGTGAACCCAATTTTGGTATTCTTGACAAAGATGAATCAGATCAGCTTGGTTTAACTGGCTTCCAGATTTTTGCTGTACACACTTACGATTTAAATAATGATGAAGCAAACTGGAGGGCACTTGCTGGACTTCCATCTCCACACGGACAAACTTTAGAAGGAGTAAACTTAGGCAATTTCTTCTCTAGTTATTTATTCCATATGAATGGGAGAAATTCTTATTCCATGCAAACAGGACAGCAGGAGGAAGCCGGTGAAACACAGCGCTTTTCAATGTCTTTATTATTTGGAATAGATAGAGACGATTTATTTAGAAGAAAGAAAACTATTCAATCAATTTATAATGCTAATTATAGATTTGCCAAACCGCCGGACAAACCAACGGTAACTGTGATCCCCGGAAATCAAAAGGTAACTATTTATTGGGATGACAGATCTGAAAAGACTTTCGATGCATTTTATCAAAGGTATAATTTTGAAGGATATAGAATTTATAGATCCACAGAAGCAAATTTTATTGAAGATCAAGTTATTACCGATGCGTATGGCAAAACTACTTTTAGAAAACCGATTGTGCAATATGATTTAATTGATGGCGTCAAAGGGCTTCATCCAATTGCAGTAAATGGAGCTATGTTTAATCTGGGCAACGACACAGGTTTAAAACATTCTTTTATAGATACTACAGTTCAAAACGGACAAACGTATTATTATGCTGTTGTTGCTTATGATAAAGGTTTTGTTACTACGAATGTTAATGGAACTGTAGAGGGTATTCCTCCTTCCGAAACAACAAGCATTATTAAAGTTGACATAAATGGAAAGGTAAAGACTGATATTAATACCGCTGTTGTTACTCCTTCAGTTCCATCAGCAGGATACGTTCCCCCGAATATCGCTAACATTGATTCCACTGGACCGGGAACAGGGTATGCAGCAATTCAGATTTTAAATCCTGAATTGGTAAAAGATTTAAATACTTATAGAGTTGAGTTTGTTGATAATTCAATATTTCATGATAATCCACATCCTTCATTTAGGATGATTAATTATTCTGATAATGATACGCTTGTGCATTTGACTAAAATTGATGGCAAAGAATTTCAAACATCAGTGGTAGATGGATTTTCAGTTGTTTTGATAAATGATACAACTATAGCAGTCAATTCAAGCAAAACAGGATGGATAGTTGGGAATAGTAATTTAACAGTCCCTGTTGGATTCGATTCCCGTTATGCGTCAGCATATCAAAGTAAAAAAATTCTTTTACCGGCAGATTTTGAAATAACTTTAACCGAACCAGGTAAAGGAGACACTTCATATCCTTCTTCAAGTTTTTCGCAGCCAATCCCATCAAATATTATTGTAAAAGATGTAACCGATGGAATTGATCATTTTCAATTTATCTTTAGAGATAATGACAATAATAATTTGTTTACTGATGGAGACGCAATATTTGTTGTTTGCGGAGATTCCATAAATAAAAAAGCAACCAACTTTTCAAATTTACGTGTTGGATGGTCCATTGCTTTATTTACAGATACGACCATAGCTGAGAGCAATCAAATTCCTCCCCAAATTGGTGATGTCTTTAAAGTTGTAACCACTAAACCATTTAGAACCGGAGAGTACTATCAGTTCACAACAAAATCTGCATACTTCAATAAAAACAATGTTAAATCGGATATGAATGATATTGCAGTAGTCCCGAATCCTTATACCGGCGCCGCATCTTGGGAACCATCAACTACCGAAGTAGGTAGAGGTGAGCGCAGGGTTTTCTTTATACATCTTCCCCAGAAATGCACCATTAGAATTTATACTATTAGTGGAAGTTTGGTTCAGACTATTGAGCATGAAAGTAATTTAACAAATGGACAAGAGCCCTGGAATTTAGTTTCGAAAGACGGTATGGACATAGCTTTTGGAGTTTATATCTTTCATGTCCAGGCGGATGAAGGTGAAAAGATAGGAAAATTTGCAGTTATAAAATAAGCTAATGAATGCGATCATTTGAGGTATTTATGAAAATTAAATTTTTACAGTTTCTAATAATTATTAGCTTTCTAACAGCTGAATTTGTATTCCCGCAAAACGGAAGCAATAATGTATCGAAAGCCGGGACTACAGCAGGTACATTTTTAGAAATAGGTGTTGGTCCTTCCAGTGGAATGGGTGGAGCTTTTGTTAGTCTTGCAAATGATGCCACGGCTTTATACTGGAACTCCGCAGGTATGGCGAATCTTACTCAAAATGAAGTTTCAATTAATCATATAAACTGGCTTGCCTCTACAAGTCTGGATTATGCAGCTTTAGTTATCCCTTTAGGAGAGTTAGGAAATATTGGTTTTAGTTTTACTTCACTATCAATGGGTGATGAAAAAGTAAGAACAGTTGAATTGCCTGAAGGAACCGGTGAATACTATAGTGCTTCAGATATTGCTGTTGGTTTATCTTATGCAAGAAATCTAACAGAAAGATTTTCTATTGGATTCACCGCCAAATATATTCAAGAAACTATTTGGCACATGTCAAGTAGTGCTTTCGCAATTGATATTGGAACTTTATTTAAAACAGATTTGATAGGCGGACTAACGATTGGTGCTTCACTTTCAAATTTTGGAACAAAGATGCAGCTATCCGGAAGTGATACAAGAACATACGCAAGCGTTGATCCTACAAAGCTAGGCGCCAATGATAGAATACCTTTTGTTATTGATCTTGATTCATGGGATCTGCCATTATTATTTAGAATAGGTGTATCGACAAACGCTATCAAAACCGATGATTACAGATTGACTTTAGCTGTAGATGCATTACATCCTAATGATAATTATGAAAGTGTTAATACCGGAGCTGAATTTTCTTATAGAGATTTTATTTCCATTAGAGGCGGATATCAATCATTATTCTTAACCGATAAGGAAGGTGGGTTAACATTTGGGGTTGGGATAAATTCAAAATTTCTTTTTTCAAATGATCTTTTCCGTTTTGATTATTCCTACCGTGATTTTGGAAGGCTTAATGCCGTAAATTCTTTTTCTGTAGGAATTAAATTTTAGGATGAATTTAAATTAGTTTCAAAAATGTTTGCAAAGAATATATATAATTATCGATTACTATTTTTAATTTCAGCTGCCATTTTAATAATCACATCTTCAATTATTCCAAAAGATAAAGAAGACTCTGTTACTATAAATTTTAAAACCGCATTAAATAATAAAGTTGGCAATAAAATTTTAGCTCAAATCGGCGATAAAGAAATTACAGTAAGAGAATTCCTTACAAGCTATGAGTTTGGTCCGGCTTTTCCTAAGAAGATAAAAAACTCTAAAAAACATTTTTTAGATTATATGATTAATGAAAAATTAATAGCTTCAAAAGGTTATTCATTGGGATTAGGTGATTCTGTGCATGTTAATGAATTGTTAGATGCAATTAAAGGTGATTTGTCAACTGAGGAAATGTATAAAGATGATATTCTAAAAAATATAAAAATCACGGAAATGGAATTAGATAAGGCTGCAGCCGAGAAGCAAATTAATTACAATATTAAATGGCTTTTTTCACCAAATGAGGATTCACTTTCATTTTTTGTTTCAAAACTTAAAAAAGGTGTAAAGTTCGATTCATTATTTAATCTTCAATTGAATGATTCAGTTTTTAAAGATGAGAGATCAATGGAAATTGATAAGTTTAAATTGAAGGATAAAAATCCAGAATTATCTAAAATTATTGATACAATGAAAGTTGGAGATGTATCTGCTATCGTAAAAGCTGGAGACGGCTTTTATATTTTTAAGATAGACGATATTTGGAAGAATATGGTTGCCACTCAAACTGAGTTGGCAGAAGATAAAGCTGATGCAGAGGAAGTAATTAAAAAGGAAAAAATGGATCATGAGTCGGATATTTATGTTAACGGTTTATTAAAATCTGAAACTCCGCTGATAAAAGGTAATGCATTTGCAATAGTAAGATCTTATTTAGGCGGTTTCGAATTATCAAAAGATAAATATGACGATTGGAAGCTGGATAGCAGGCTGCAAGAACAAATTAAAAAATTGAATATCAAAAAAAATAATTATGGCAAATTACCTCTTGTTACGTTGAAAAATACGGTCTTAAATATTGATGATTTTTTAAATTGGTATAGGATGAGAAGTCAATTTATAAAACTGAACAAAGAAGACTTTAATAAATTCTCTGCTTCAATTGAAAATAATATTTGGCAGATGGTTCGTGATAATTTATTAATGAAACGCGCTTATGCAAAGGGATATCAAAATAAAGAAACAGTAAAACAGCAATTACAATGGTGGAAAGATAAAATTGTTTACGCTGTAATGAGAGATAAGATAATTAATTCAATCAAATTAAAAAGTGATGAAAGTAAAACCAATTCTTTGCCTAAGCCAAACGAAAAAAAGGACATGGAAATAACTAAAAAAATTCTCCATGAAGTCCTTGCTCTTAAACAAAAAATCAAAATAAAAATTAATGAAAGCCTCCTAAATAAAATTTATGTAGAAGATAGTAATGATCCCAAATCGATTGATATTTATATTGTAAAAAAAGGAGGAATATTTCCTCATCCTGCCTATCCAACTATTGATATGCTTTGGCGAAACTGGCAATGAAATATTTTGTTTTAATAATTTTATTTGTAATCGTCTCACTAAATAGTATTTCGTGTAACAGTGAAGAGTCTAGAAATAATAATTCTATGCTTTACTGGTCATCCAACAATAGTGAAGAAATAACATTTGCAAAAAAAAATGTTGATGATTGGAATAAAACTCACCCTGCACAAAAAGTATCTTTTCAACCCGTTCCTGAAGGACAATCCAGCGAAGAAATAATTCTTGCGGCTGTTGTTGGTAAAACTACACCCGACGTTTATTCCAATATGTGGGAGGGTGATGTTGAATCTTATGCAGATGCCGGTGTGCTTGTTGCTTTGGATACTTTAAAAGGGTTTACTGATTTTATTTATGATAGATGTGATTCAGAAGTAGTAAAAGAAATAACTTCGCAGGATGGACATATTTATCAAATCCCCTGGAAGATAAATCCAATAATGCTGTTATACAATGTAAAATTAATCAAACAAATTGGATTTGAAAAACCGCCTTCAGATTACAGCCAATATTTTGATGCATGTAAAAAATTTAAGAAGGATGAAGATGGTGATGGGTACATTGATCACTGGTTTGGATACTCCGAAGTAATTGTAACCTGGTGGCAAAGATTTTTTGATTTTTATCCGCTTTATCTGGCTGCTTCTGGCGGAGCCCCATTAGTTAAAAATAATCAGGCTGCTTTTAACAATAAATACGGAGTTGAAGTATTTAGATTTTTAAAAACGCTTTATGATAATAAATATTTTGCAAGAGAACGATTATCGCAAAGACAGGATGTTTTTCTTTCGGGTGTGATTGCATCCAGATTTACAGGGCCGTGGGAAATATCGCACGCCGAAAAATTTAAGCCTAAAGGTTTGGAATATAATTTCGCACACGTTCCTGTTCCGGATGATCACAAAGGGCCGATATATACATACTGCGATCCCAAAAATATTGTAATATTTAAAACTTGTTCTAATGTTGAATTGGCCTGGCAGTTTATTAAAACGATGATAACCAAAAAAGGTGATTTGGAATTTTTAAAAATTACAAATCAATTGCCAAGAAGAAAAAATATTGATACTGATCCATATTATGCTGAATATTTCAGAGACAATCCGAAAATGATTCCATTTGCAAAACAGTCGAGGTATGTTAAAGGAACCGATCAAGTGCTGTATTTAAAAGAAGTATTTGATTTAATATCTCAGGAGTATGAAGAATGTGTTGTGTATGGCAAAAAAACTCCTGAAGAAGCTTTAAGAGACGCTGAAAAGGCAGTCAACTTATTATATATCAAATAGCAGAAAATGAAGAACAAAAAAATAATACCATATTTATTTGTTATGCCGTATATAGTACATTTCTTTGTATTCATAGCTTTCCCCGTAGTTTTCTCTATCGTTTTAACATTTCACAAATGGAATATTATTTCTCCAATGGAATACATTGGATTAGGAAATTTTAAAAGACTATTTAACGATCAATTTTTTTTTAGGTCACTTTGGAACACAATTGTATTTTTAATAATTCATATTCCTCTTCAAATAATATTCGCACTCCTCATTGCTGAGGTATTAAATCAGAAAATAAAATTTCGAGGATTTTTCAGAGCAGCATTTTTTCTTCCGGTCATTGTTTCCGGAGTAGTTGTTACAATTTTGTGGCAGCAGCTTTATGGCTTTGATACTGGTTTGTTTAACCGCATTCTTGTAAGTCTTGGTTTTGATAAGGTCGGATGGTTAGTTGACACCAAGGTTGCAATGCCTTCTATTGCAATTATGGCGACCTGGAAAAATGTGGGTCTGTATATTATTTTATTTTTAGTAGGGCTTCAAACTGTACCCGTGCAATACTATGAAGCGGCGGAATTGGAAGGGGCAACTCATTGGCAAAAGTTTTTTAAAATTACAATTCCGATGATCAACCCAACAATTTTTATGGTTGTAATTCTTTCAACCATCGGCGGCTTTTCACTTTTTATTGAACCTTATGTTATGACCGGCGGCGGGCCTTTAAATAGTACGCTCTCTGCAGTTCTTTATATTTATAAACAAGGATTTTTCTATTACCACATGGGATATGCGACAACCTTAGGATTGTTTTTTGCGGCTTTAATTTTAGGTGTAGTTATGATTCAAAAGAAATTTATTGAAAAAGAAAAATGAAATTAATTAAGAAGTTATTTTTATATATCATTCTTTTAATTGGAGGATTGACATTTCTCTATCCATTTTATTGGATGATTATGGCTTCTTTAGCACCTGAAAACGAAATAGCAAATTTGAATTTATTGCCTTCTTCAGTTTCGCTTAATAGTTACACCCAGCTTTTAAGTAAGGTCCCGATTGGCAGATCTTTTGTCAACAGCATTTTTGTTGCATCGATGGTAACCTTAGGAGTTTTAGTTTTTGGTTCAATGGTCGGCTATGCTTTGTCTCGAATGGAATTTAAAGGAAGAAATTTAATTTTCTATATAATCATTTTTACGATGACCCTTCCTTTTCAAATTACGTTAATACCACAATATATAATAATGGTAAAGTTCGGATGGGTTGATACATATTATGCATTGATAATTCCTTATTTGATGAACGCATTGAGCATAATTATGTTTAGACAATATTTTAAAAGTATTCCGCAAGATTTAATTGATGCCGCAAAAATTGATGGATGCGGTGAACTAAGAATTTTATTTCGCATACTTTGGCCGAATTCTTTACCTGCAATAATCACCGTTGGGATCATTACATTTATGTCTTCATGGAATGAAGTCTTATGGCCGTTGATTGTAATTCGTGATGATAAATTAATGACTATGCCTCAACTTGTAACTTTGTTTGTGGTAGGTGGTAGAGCCGAATCACAGCTCGGTGTTAAACTCGCTTCGGCTACATTATTAGCTCTGCCTATTGTAATTGCGTATTTGTTTTTTCAAAAGTATTTCATCCAGAGTATGGCTTCTACCGGAATGAAAGAATAGATAATTAAATTTATAGCTGTTGCTGAATAAAATTTATTGGGAGTAAAATGAAAATAATTAGGCATAAAAAAAATCCGATCATTACAAAAGAAGATGTACCATTTAAGGTCAATAGTATTTTTAATGCCGGGGCAACAAAATATGAAGATAAATATTTGCTCGTTTGTCGGGTTGAAATGCCGAACGGAAGGTCGTCATTCGTTTTAGCATGGAGCGATAATGGAATTGAATTCAAAGTTGATGAGAAGCCTTGTTTGGTTCCCGATGATCATAAAAATATATTTAAGTATGTTGAATGGGGAATTGAAGATACACGTATAGTTCAAATAGAAAATAAATATTTGTTGACATATACAGGCTACTCCAAATTTCAGCCCATAGTTGTTTTAACTGAGACAAATGATTTTAAAAGCTTTAATGTTTTGGGCCTAATTTCTTTACCTTCCAATAAAGACTGTTCTTTATTTCCTGAAAAGATAAATGGATATTACTGGAAAGTTGATCGTCCATCCGCAGAACAAAGACATGATATTTGGATAAGCAAAAGTAAAGATTTAATCCATTGGGGAGAATATGAACTTTTTGCAGAGCCTATTTCCGGGACCTGGGAAAATGATAAAATTGGGAACTCAACTCCGCCTATAAAAACTAAAGAGGGCTGGCTGATGCTCTATCATGGGGTAAGAGGATTTGGCATCAGTTCATTGTATAAACTGGGAGTGATGCTTTTGGATTTAGATAAGCCATGGATCATCAAAGGACGAAGTTCAGAACCAATATTGTCACCTGAAATGGATTATGAAAGAGTGGGTGATGTTGGAAATGTTGTTTTTTCGAATGGATGGATTGCAGAAGATAATGGAGAAGTAAAAATTTATTATTCAGGTGCTGATACAAATGTGAGTTTGGCAACAACATCGGTTGATTATCTTTTATCACTTTGCAAATAATCTTAAAATTAGTCCAATGTTAAAAAAAATATTTCCCATAA